>NZ_JBZAYE010001052.1:0-1598 GCF_058244205.1 Variovorax sp. 20P10.2.4 | reverse complement strand
GGGCCCGCATCGACAGCGACGACCACGAGAAGGCGCCGATCCACTGGCCCGGCTATGCCTGGGCCGCGGCCACCAGCGTGGCGCTCACGCTGCTGTGCACGCCGCTGACCGGCGTGCTCGAGCTGTCGAACATCGTGATGCTGTTCCTGCTCGGCGTGGTGGGCGTGGCGATGCGCTTCGGGCGCGGGCCTTCGGCGCTGGCGGCGCTGCTCAACGTCGCGGCCTTCGACTATTTCTTCGTGCCGCCGCGGCTGTCGTTCGCGGTCAGCGACGTGCAGTACGTGCTGACCTTCGCGATCATGCTGGGCGTGGGCCTGCTGGTGGGCCAGCTCACGGCCGGGCTGCGCTTCGCGGCCGGCGTGTCGACCAGCCGCGAGCGCCGCGCGCGCTCGCTGTTCGAGCTCACGCGCGAGCTCTCGGCCGCGCTCGAGAGCACGCAGGTGGTCGCGCTCGGCGCGGCCGCGGTGCAGGGTCACTTCGGCGGCCATGCGCTGGTGCTGGTGACCGATGCGGCCGACCAGCTGGTGGCGCCGGCCGATCCGCCGCCGGGCTTCGACGCGCAGGTGGCCGACTGGGCCTTCCGCCACGGCCAGAGCGCGGGCCTCGCCACCGCCACCCTGGCCGCGCAGCCCTGGCACTACGTGCCGCTGCAGGCGCCGATGCGCGTGCGCGGCGTGCTCGCGCTCGAACCGGCGCAGCCGCGCTGGCTGCTGATCCCCGAGCAGGCGCAGCAGCTCGACACGCTGGCGCGGCAGATCGCGATCGCGCTCGAGCGCGTGCACTACGTGGAGGTGGCGCAGCAGGCGGTGGTCGAGATCGAATCGGAGCGGCTGCGCAACGCGCTGCTGGGCGCGATCTCGCACGACGTGCGCACGCCGCTGACCGCGCTGATCGCGCTGGCCGAATCGCTGCAGACCTTGCCGGCGGAAGAACATGCCGAGGCGGCGCGCGCGATCGTCGCGCAGGCGCACGAGCTGCATGCGCTGGTCAACAACCTGCTCGACATGGCGCGGCTCGAGAGCGGCATCGCGGGCGGCGCGGTCAACCTGCGGCGCGACTGGCAGTCGGTCGAGGAGGTGGTGGGCTCGGCCATCCGCGCGGCGCGCACCGCGCTCGGCGCCACCGTGGTCCAGACCGCGCTCGATGCCGGGCTGCCGCTGGTCGAGTTCGACGCGGTGCTGATCGAGCGCGTGCTGGTGAACCTGCTCGAGAACGCCACCAAGTACGGCGCGCCGCCGATCGTGGTGGGCGCGCGCGCCGAGCCCGGCACGCTGGTGCTGAGCGTGCGCGACCATGGCCCCGGCCTGCCCGCGGCGCTGCTGGGCCACGAGCAGAAGCTGTTCGACAAGTTCACGCGCGGCGAGGTCGAATCGGCCACGCCGGGCGTGGGGCTGGGGCTGGCGATCTGCAAGGCGGTGGTGAGCGCCCATGGCGGCGAGATCGTGGCCGCCAACGCGCGCGGCGGCGGTGCAGAATTCACGGTCACGCTCCCGCGCCGGGAGCCGCCCGAACCGGCCGAAGCCCCGCTCTGACCCCCATGCCAGCCCCCACCGCCATCGTGATCGAGGACGAGCCGCAGATCCGCCGCTTCGTGCGCG
>NZ_JBZAYE010001051.1:0-1601 GCF_058244205.1 Variovorax sp. 20P10.2.4 | reverse complement strand
GCCGACCCGTACGCGGCCTGCGGCATCGACCAGGTGGATCGCGGTCATCAGGGCCTCGCGTGGCGCCGGGTCGGCCTCGAAATCCGGCGGCGAGCAGTCGACCAGAACGAGCCGCGCGGCCGCGTCGCGCGCCTTCATCGCGCCCATTTCGGCGCTGCACAGGCGGCAGGTGGCGTCGTAGTAGACGGTCAGCGGGTAGGCGATGGCGGTGGAGCGGGACATGGTGTTCTTTGTTCTCGATATTTCTGTCAAAACAGAAATTAATGGGCAAAAAAAAGCCGGCCTCAGATCATCGGCAGGCTCGCATGGTGGGCGTCGGGATCGTCCTTGCCGGTGGCGGGCGCGGGCGCGGGCGCGTCGCCGCGAACGAACTTCTGCACGCTCGCGCCCAGCGTCAGCACCTTGTCGAGCGTGCCGGGCGACAGCCGCAGCATCTCGTCGGCCCAGGTGGCGAGCTTGGCCATCAGGTCCATGGTGGAGCGGATGCGGTCCTGCGCATCGGCCGATTCCTTCTGGAAGTCGGGGCTCGCGACGATCTCGCGCAGCACGCGGATGGTGGGGTCGAACTCGCGTTCCTTGCGCTCGCGCACCACGGTGCGGAACAGCTCCCAGACGTCGACGCTGGTCTCGAAGTAGTCGCGCCGGTCGCCCAGCATGTGGGTGACGCGCACCAGGTTCCAGGCCTGCAGTTCCTTCAGGCTGTTGCTCACGTTGGAGCGCGCCACGCCCAGGGTGTCGGACAGCTCCTCGGCATGGATCGGCTTGCCGTGCACGAACAGCAGCGCGTGGATCTGCGAGACGGTGCGGTTGACGCCCCACATGGAGCCCATCTCGCCCCAGTGGAGGACGAACTTGCGTTGGATGTCGGTGAGTTCCATGCGCTGGAGTCTAGGACTTCCGAAATTTCTGTCAAGAAAGAAATAGAAAAATCGCCGTGGCCGGTTGGAATGGTGAAATACTGTATGTTTAAACAGTTAATAGATCCGCGAAGGAGTTGCGCCATGCCACCCGCCGCCTACATCCCCATCCAGGCCATCAAGGGCCGCGGCGCCGCCACGCGGCTCGCGCACCGCTTCTCGAAGGACGAGCGCGATGCCTTCGACGACGGCTGGGGCACGCTCGAGGAAAACGCCGCCGAGGCCGACGAGCTCGAGCCGCTGGCCACCGAGGTGCGCTTCGAGGACGTGAAGTCGGCCATGAACGAGAACGACTCGCCCGACATCTACTTCGACCGCTCGATCAACCCCTACCGCGGCTGCGAGCACGGCTGCATCTACTGCTTCGCGCGGCCCACGCACAGCTACCTCAACCTCTCGCCGGGGCTGGACTTCGAGACCAAGCTGATCGCCAAGCGCAACCTGGTCGAGGTGCTGCGCCGCGAACTGAGTCGCAAGAGCTACCGGCCCAGCCACATCGCGATCGGGACGGCCACCGACTGCTACCAGCCGATCGAGCGCGAGCTGCGCATCACGCGCTCGCTGATCGAGCTGCTGTCGGAGGTCAACCACCCCTTCGGGCTGGTGACCAAGTCCAGCGCGATCGAGCGCGACCTCGACCTGATCGCGCCGGCCGCCGCGCGCGGCTTGGCGGCGGTGTACGTG
>NZ_JBZAYE010001050.1:0-1608 GCF_058244205.1 Variovorax sp. 20P10.2.4 | reverse complement strand
GGCGCCCGGCAGCCCCTGCCGGATCGCGCGCGAGAAATCGACGCCCGGCACGGCATCGCTCGCGATCGCGCGCTGCGTGATGCGCCCGGCCGTGCGCAGCGTCTCGAGGCTGTAGCCCGGCGTCAGCCCGCCCACGTCGTACAGGTAGTCGGGCAGGTAGCCCGAGGCCAGCAGCCGCCAATCCATCGGCAGGCCCGGCACGATGCGCCTGGCGAGTTCGTAGACGATGGTGGTGCAGTTGGCCGTCAGCGTGTTGTAGAAGCTCGGCGCGCGCAGCAGCGCGGCGCTCTGGTCGAGGTAGGCCAGGAACAGCGAGCGCATCTCGGCCTGCGGCAGCCGCACGCGGTACATGTGGACGTCCTCGCCGCGCACGTTGGTGCGCACGCGCAGCACGTCGCGCTCCTCGGCCGCGACCAGGCTCAGCTCGAAGCGCCGGAAGAAGCCGCCGATCGACGAGAAGCTCTCGCCGCGCTCCTTGCGGATCTCGATCGAAAAGGTGAGGAAGCGGCCGTCGTCGAAGCCGAAGGACACCAGCGTGTGCGCGATCGCCGGGCCCATCCAGTACGAGACCGAGACGTCGACCGAGCGCAAGCGCTCGAGGTCGTAGCGGCGCGTTTCCCAGCGCGGCGTGTAGTCGGTGTCGCTGCGCCAGTCGAAGTTGCGCACGTTCTCGAGCGTGACCATGTTGCCGTCGACGCGCGCCACCAGCTGGCGCGCGACGTCGTCGGCCCAGTCGCGCTGCTGCAGCGGCACGATGGTGTTCCACCAGCCCAGCAGCAGCGCGAAGCCGACCGCGTAGGACAGCAGGGCGCGCGCGGCCCGGCCGCGCCACAGCAGCACCAGGGCCGCGAGGCCGAAGCCGCTCCACAGCACGGCGGCGAGGACCTTGCCCGTCTCGCCCACGGGCAACTGGTACCAGAGCGCGAGGCAGGCCCAGCCCGTCGACAGCAGCAGCACCAGCGAGGCCGCGACGCGGCCAACGATGCGCAGCAAGGTCCGGAACCCGGCGGTGGGATGTGTGATGGCTGGGGAGGAGGAGGGGCTCATTCGGGAAACGCGTGGATCGCCGCCGAGCTTAAACGCAGTCCCGCGCGCCGACCACGACCGCGCGGTGTGCCGCAACGAAGACGGGTTCGGCGGCCCGATCCCGTCTTCAGCCGCTAAGGGCGCACCGCCGTCCTCGCGTGCAGCAGCGCCGCGAAGTGGCGCAGCTCGGCCGCATTGAGGTCCGACACGGCCCAGGCCTGCATGCCGCCCTGGGTCCAGTGCGCGAGCTGGTAGCCCTGGCGCGTCGAGAAGGCCGGAGCCTGCGGCTTCGCATCGGCCGTGGGCCAGACGAAGACATTGATGACGTGCGGACCCGAGCGATAGACCAGCGCCGCCACCGTGCGCCCGTCGAGGTAGTCGAGCCGCCCGCCCGTCAGCGCGAAGCCCTCGGCGGCAAGGTCCACCACGGGCGGCGAGAAGTCGAGCTTGCCGGCGAACCAGGGCTTGACCGTGTGCTGGTCGGTGGAGGCCACGTCGGCCAGGTGCGAGGCCATCAGCGAGCGCACGTGGTTGGCCGTGACCTGCGCGCCCAGCAGCTCGAGGGGCGCCGGCGATGCCAGC
>NZ_JBZAYE010000105.1:0-16973 GCF_058244205.1 Variovorax sp. 20P10.2.4 | reverse complement strand
GTCGCGGGGCTTTTTCATGAAGGCACCGCGATGGTGCCCCTCGTCGATCTCAGCCGAAGTTCTTTTCGGCGAAGTCCCAGTTGACCAGCTTGGCCAGGAAGGTCTCGACGAACTTGGGACGCAGGTTGCGGTAGTCGATGTAGTAGGCGTGTTCCCAGACGTCGACCGTCAAGAGCGCCGTGTCGGCGGTCGTCAGCGGCGTGCCGGCGGCGCCGGTGTTCACGACGTCCACGCTGCCGTCGGGCTTCTTCACCAGCCAGGTCCAGCCCGAGCCGAAGTTGCCCACGGCCGACTTCACGAAGGCTTCCTTGAAGGCGTCGTAGCTGCCCCACTTGGCATCGATGGCCTTGGCCAGCGCGCCGCTCGGAGCGCCACCGCCTTGCGGCTTCATGCAGTTCCAGAAGAAGGTGTGGTTCCAGATCTGGGCCGAGTTGTTGTAGATGCCGCCGCTGGACTTCTTGATGATCTCCTCGAGCGTCATCGACTCGAACTCGGTGCCCTTCTGCAGGTTGTTGAGGTTCACCACATAGGCGTTGTGGTGCTTGCCGTAGTGGTACTCGAGGGTCTCCTTCGAGTACTCGGGTGCCAGCGCGTCGAGGGCGTACGGCAGGGGTGGGAGCACATGTTCCATGGTTTTTTCTCGTGGGTTGGTTGTGGGGAATCAATGATTCTAGAAAGGAATCGTGGCACTCACGTCGGACGCGTTCCCGTCGCGCCGCGTGACCCGACGGTCAGATCGACGGAGCCATCGGCCAGGCGGGCAACGACGGCATCGCCGGGTGCGAGCGCCTTCGCGCTGACCACGGCGCGCCCGTCGGCGTCGGTGATCCAGGCATAGCCGCGCTGCAACACGAGCGCGGGATCGAGCAGGCGCAGCCGCAGCGCGACACGCTCCAGGCGCTCGCGGCGCTGCACCAGCGCGCGCTCGAACTTCGAAGGGAAATCGTTGGCCAGCGTTTGCGTCGCCTGCGAATGCTGCTGCGTCCTCGACAGCACCGCGTAGTGCAGGCGCTGCGCATGGTGCGCGAGCCGCAACTGCTGCCGCGCCACCAGCGACGAAGGACGGCCGAGCCGGCCCGCGGCCTGGTCGAGCCGCTGGCCCAGCACGTCGAGCCGCGCGCCGATGGCGTCGTCGAGCCGTTCCTCGAGCAAGGTCAGGGCATCGAGCCACAGCGCCTGCGGCGCGCTGACCAGCTCGGCCGCGGCGGTAGGCGTCGGCGCGCGCAGGTCGGCGCAGAAATCGGCGATGGTGAAGTCGGTCTCGTGGCCCACGCCGCTGATCAGCGGCACCGGGCTCTGCACGATGGTGCGTGCCAGGCTCTCGTCGTTGAAGGCCCAGAGGTCCTCGATCGATCCACCGCCGCGCACCAGCAGGATGACGTCGACCGCCGGTTGCATCGCGTAGAGCGATTGCAGCGCGCGCACCAGTTCGCCGGGTGCAGCGGCGCCCTGCACCGCCGCGGGCGCCACCGTCACGGGAATGTGGGGCACACGCCGGCGCAACGCGGTCACCACGTCATGGAGCGCCGCGGCGCCCAGCGAGGTGACGACGCCGATCGCGCGCGGCATCACCGGCAGCGCGCGCTTGCGCGCCGGGTCGAACAGCCCCTCGGCCTCGAGGCGCGCCTTGCGCTGCAGGAACTGCTCGAACAGGGCGCCCTGCCCGGCCCGGCGCAGGCTTTCGACCACCAGTTGCAGATCGCCGCGCGGCTCGTAGACCGCGAGACGCCCGCGCACCTCGACCTGGTCGCCGTCGCGCGGCGAGAAATCGAGCAGGCCGGCCGCGCGGCGGAACATGGCGCAGCGCAGCTGGCCCGACTCGTCCTTGAGCGAGAAGTAACAATGTCCACTCGCCGCACGCGAAAAACCGGAGATTTCGCCGCGCACGGACACCGGATTGAAGCGGGCATCGAGCGCATCGGCGACCGCGCGGCACAACGCGCCGACGGCCCAGACGCGCGGCCCGGAAACCGGATTGGGGTCACGCAAGTTCACAAAACCGCCGAATCGTGATTTGGCACTCTTCCACAACGGGTGCCGTGGCTCGGGCGCCAGGGCCCCGGGGTCGGACAATTGCACGGTTTCTCGTGCAAGTTGTTGATTTCATTTAAAAAAGCGGTGCCCAAAATTCAATCGATCTAATGGAAAGCCCAGTTGGCGCGGCTCGCGGCGACTTGCGCAGCGGGTTAATCACAAAGTTATCCACAGAATCTGTGCGTCTTGGCCGACACGCAAACAAGCCGTGTGGCGATGGTGGGCTCAGTGGATAATCGCCGCGCATTGACAGCCTACGGGGCCGGAGGATTCCTTGTTTTCCATCATAGTTGCTGCAGGTTGGCCCATCTGGCCGCTGCTCGCTTGCTCGGTGATTGCACTCGCACTCGTTATAGAACGTTTCACAAGTCTCAAGACAGTGAAGGTGCTTCCGCCCAAGCTGCTCGACGAAACCATCACCGTGTCGCACAACGCGGTACCCGGCCCCGATGTGGTGACCAAGCTGGAAAACAACTCGATGCTCGGCCAGGTGCTGGCCGCCGGCTTGCGGGCGCTGAACGCCAATCCGCGCTGCACCGAGGACGACCTGCGCGCGGCCATGGAAGCCTCGGGCCGCACCGTGGCGCACCGGCTGGAACGCTACCTGCCCGCCCTCGCCACCATCGCCTCGGCCGCCCCGCTGCTCGGGCTGCTGGGCACGGTGATCGGCATGATCGAGATCTTCGGTTCGCAGTCGCCGACCAGCGGCGCGGTCGGGTCGGGCAACCCGGCGCAGCTCGCGCACGGCATCTCGATCGCGCTCTACAACACGGCCTTCGGCCTGATCGTCGCGATCCCGACCCTGATCTTCTGGCGCTACTTCCGCAGCCGCGTCGACGAGTACCTGCTGAACCTGGAACTCTCGGGCGAGCGCTTCGCGCGCCATCTCAACGCGATGCGCAAATGAGGGCGCCCCCCGCCTTCATGGCCGCCACCGGGAGCGCCCGGTGAGCCGCGGCCGCATGCAGTTTCGCCACGGCGCGCGCGACGAGCCCGAGATCAACCTGATCCCGTTCATCGATGTGCTGCTGGTGGTGCTGATCTTCCTGATGCTGTCGACCACCTACAGCAAGTTCACCGAGATGCAGCTGCGGCTGCCGACGGCGGACGTGGACGCGCAGCGCGACTACCCGAAGGAAGTGATCGTCGGCGTGTCGGCCGACGGGCGCTATTCGGTCAACAAGACACCCGTGCCCGACCGCAGCGTGGACACCGTGGCGGCGGCGCTCGCCGCGGCCGCCACTGGCGGCAAGGACAGCGTGGTGATCATCAGCGCCGATGCCAGCAGCCCGCACCAGGCCGTGGTCACGGTGATGGAGGCCGCGCGCCGCGCGGGCCTGATGCAGATCACCTTCGCCGCCCAGTCGACGGCGCAAGCCGGGCACTGAGTTGCCGTCGCAGGGGCGCAACGGCACCCACGCCGGCGCAACCGCCTCGCGGCTTCGGCGCGCCTGGCTGTCGCGCGGTCCGCTGGCGATGCTGCTGTGGCCGCTGTCCCTGCTCTTTCGCACCCTGGTGGCGCTGCGCGCGCTGCTCTATCGCCTCGGCTGGCTGCGCACCGAACGTGTACCGGTGCCGGTGGTGATCGTCGGCAATGTGATCGCCGGTGGCGCGGGCAAGACGCCGGTGGTGATGGCCGTGGTGCAGCATCTGCGCGCGCGCGGCTGGCAGGTCGGCGTGGTGTCGCGCGGCTACGGCCGGTACACCGACGACTGCCGCGAAGTCCTGGCCGACAGCGATCCGCGCGAGGTCGGCGACGAGCCGGCGCTGATCCGGCGCAGCACCGGCGCGCCAGTGTTCGTGGCGCGGCGTCGCGCCGAGGCCGCGCGCGCGTTGCTCGCCGCCCACCCCGCCACGCAGGTCGTCGTCAGCGACGATGGCCTGCAGCACCTGGCGCTGGCGCGCGATATCGAGATCTGCGTGTTCGATGACCGCGGCATCGGCAACGGCTGGCTGCTGCCGGCCGGCCCCTTGCGCGAACCCTGGCCGCGCGATTGCGACCTGGTGCTGCACAGCGGCGAGCACCCGGCGTTCCCCGGTGGCTTCACCGCCACGCGCCAACTGGCGACCTACGCGGTGGCCAGCGACGGCACCCGGACGCCACTGGCCTCGCTGGCTTCGCGCCCCATCACGGCACTGGCGGCGATCGCGCGGCCCGAAGCCTTCTTCGAGATGCTGCGCGCGCAAGGCATCGAACCCGAACGAACCATCGCCCTGGCCGATCACCACGATTTCGCCGACTGGCACAACGACGTGCCGGCCGGCCATCTGCTGCTGTGCACCGAGAAGGACGCGGTCAAGCTCTGGCGCAAAGAGCCTCGTGCGCTGGCCGTGCCGCTGCTGTTCGCGCCCTCCGAAGCCTTCCTTGCGGCGCTCGACGCAAAGCTATCATCGACCGATGGACACCAAGCTGCTTGAACTGCTCGTCTGCCCCGTCACCAAGGGCCCCCTGACCTGGAATCCGGAGAAGCAGGAACTCTGTTCGCGCAGTGCGCGCCTGGCCTACCCGGTGCGCGACGGCATTCCGGTGCTGCTCGAGAACGAGGCCCGCACCCTGTCCGACGACGAGCTCGGGCTGTGAGCTTCACGGTTCTGGTGCCGGCCCGGCTGGCGTCGACGCGGTTGCCCGACAAGCCGCTGGCCGACATCGCGGGCGTACCGATGGTGGCGCGCGTGGCGCAGCGCGCGGCGCAGTCCGGCGCGGCGCGCGTGGTGGTGGCGGCGGACCATGCCTCGATCCTCGCGGCCTGCCAGGCCCACGGCGTGGAGGCCATCCTCACCCGCCAAGACCACCCGAGCGGCAGCGATCGCCTCGCCGAAGCCTGCGAACAGCTCGGCCTCGACGGCGACGCGGTGGTGGTCAACGTGCAGGGCGACGAGCCGCTGATCGACCCGGCGTTGATCGACGCCGTGGCCGCGGCGCTGCTCGCGCGGCCCGATGCCGCAATGAGTACCGCGGTGCATGCGATCGATTCGGTGGCCGACTATCTCAATCCGAACGTCGTGAAGGCCGTGCTCGACGCGCAAGGCAATGCGCTCTATTTCAGTCGCGCGCCGATTCCCTGGTGGCGCGATGGTGCCGCGCCCGGCGTGCCGCCTGTGCAACTGCCTTCGCCCGCGCCACTGCGCCACATCGGCATCTACGGCTACCGTGCGGGTTTCGTGCGCCGGTTTCCCTCGCTGCCGCCCTCGCCGCTCGAAACCATCGAGGCACTCGAGCAGCTGCGCGCGCTGTGGCATGGGCATCGCATCGCGGTGCATGTGAGCGATGCGGCGCCGGGACCGGGCGTCGACACGCCGGAAGACCTGGCACGGGTGCGAGCACTGTTCGACGCCGCGAACTGAGCGCTGGCCTAGCGGCGGCCGGCCGCTGCGATCAGTCACGCAGATGCCATCCAGGCCTGGAAGTTCCAGGCTTCGAACGGCAGTCCAATCTTCGTCCAACTTGCCCGATCCATCCACGAAGAGCCGGCTTCGGAGCGCAAGGCGTCTCGATCATCGCTTTCGGGCCATCGCCATCGCGGGTGCCCGGCGAAATTGTTCACGGGGCCGCGTGCTATCCTCGACGCAACTCCGTCCGTGGCACTTTGTCTTCATTGAAGGGTGCCTGCGCGACGTGACACAAATCCAAGAACCCTCCGAGGACACCATGAGACTGATTTTGTTGGGCGCGCCCGGGGCGGGCAAAGGCACGCAGGCGGCCTTCATTTGCCAGAAGTACGGCATTCCGCAGATTTCCACCGGCGACATGCTGCGCGCCGCCGTCAAGGCCGGCACCCCGCTGGGCCTGCAGGCCAAGGCCGTGATGGATGCGGGCGCGCTGGTCAGCGACGACCTCATCATCAATCTCGTGAAGGAACGCATCGCCCAGCCCGACTGCGCCGAAGGCTTCCTGTTCGACGGCTTCCCGCGCACCATTCCGCAAGCCGACGCGATGAAGGCCGCGGGCGTCAAGCTCGACTACGTGCTCGAGATCGACGTGCCCTTCAGCGACATCATCGAACGCATGAGCGGCCGGCGCTCGCACCCGGCCTCGGGACGCACCTACCACCTCAAGTTCAACCCGCCCAAGGTCGAAGGCAAGGACGACCTGACCGGCGAGGAACTGATCCAGCGCAAGGACGACGAAGAAGAGACCGTGCGCACGCGGCTCGACGTCTACAGCCAGCAGACGCGTCCGCTGGTCGACTACTACTCGGCCTGGGCCAAGACCGATCCGGCCGCCGCACCGAAGTACCGCGCCATCCAGGGCGTGGGCACGGTCGAAGAGATCACGCAACGTGCACTGGCCGCATTGAGCAGCTGATCCCCGACTCGAATCGCAAGCCGCGTGCGGGCCTCGAGGCCCGCGACGCGGCTTTTTCTTTGGCATCCCGACTTCAGAGCAGCTCGAGCGTCAGCGCGATGCGCGCCTTGACGGGCGTCAGCGCGCCCGCATCGCGCAGGCGGTCGCCCGGCTTGGGCAGGATGTGCCCTTGCGTGCAGCGGGTGGCGCGCAACACCGCAATGCCGGCCTGCTGCGCCTCGAGCGCCGCCGCCTCGAGCGCGTGGTGCAGCGTGCCGTTGCCAGTGGTCGCCAGCACGAGGCCGCGCAGAGGAGACGCCGCCATGCCATCGGCACGCAGCGCATGGATCAACGCGCCGCTCGCGCCCGCGTGGCTCATCACGATCTCCACGCGCGGCCACGCGGCTTCGTCCTCGGGAAGACGGCCGAGGGCTGCGCCTGCTTCCGAAGCCGGCCAGTCACGCACGCGCCGCACCTCGCCCTCCTCCACGTAGCCCACCGGCCCCGCGTCACCCGCGTCGAAGGCATCGAGCCGATAGGTGTGCACCTTCTGCACGTCGAAGGCACCGAGCACAGTGCCCGCGCATACCGCGGTCACGCCCTGCGCGTCCGGCGTCGCGGCCACGGCAATCGCATCGCGCACATTCTGCGGACCGTCGGGCGACAGCGCGGAGGCCGGGCGCATGGCGCAGGTCAGCACGACGGGCTTACGCGGCGCCAGCACCGACTGGAGGAAGAAGGCGGTCTCCTCGAGCGTGTCGGTGCCGTGGGTGATCACCACGCCGGCCACGTCGGGCTGCGCCAGCCAGTGGGCGCAGCGCAGCGCCAGCGCGCGCCAAATCGCGAAGGACATGTCCTTGCTGTCGATCTGCGCCACCTGCTCCGCCGCCAGCGTCACGCCTACGGGCGCTTCGATTCCGCCGAGCAGGTCGGCCACGCCAACCTCGCCGACGGTGTAGCCGATGTTGTCGCCGCTGTTCGTCGCGCGGCCCGAGATGGTGCCGCCAGTGCCGAGCACCACCACGCGCCGCGGATTCGAAAGGGATGAAGTCACCATGACTTGCCAACTTTGAAAAACTGGTTAAAAATACAGGTACTGGATGTTCAGCCAGTGCCGCAAGGAACCACCATGCAGTTCGCCGTGAAGCTTACCGCCCGCCAGCAGCAGATCCTCGATCTGATCCAGAGCGCCATTGCCCGTACCGGGGCGCCGCCCACTCGTGCCGAAATCGCGAGCGAGCTGGGCTTTCGCTCCGCCAATGCCGCCGAGGAGCATCTGCAGGCACTGGCCCGCAAGGGCGTCATCGAACTCGTGAGCGGCACCTCGCGCGGCATCCGCCTCAAGGGCGATGCACTGCGCTCGCTGGCCGAATCGCGCAACAGCCAGTTCTCGCTGTCGCTGCCCGGCATGGCGCAACTCGCGCTGCCGCTCATCGGCCGCGTCGCGGCCGGTTCGCCGATCCTCGCGCAAGAGCATGTCGACCAGACCTACTACGTCGAGAACACGCTGTTCCAGCGCCAGCCCGACTACTTGCTCAAGGTGCGCGGCATGTCGATGCGCGACGCCGGCATCATGGACGGCGACCTGCTCGCGGTGCAGGCCACCAAGGAAGCGCGCAACGGCCAGATCGTGGTGGCGCGCCTCGGCGACGAAGTGACCGTCAAGCGCCTCAAGCGCAACAAGCAGGTGATCGAGCTCCACGCCGAGAACCCCGACTACCCGACCATCGTGGTCCAGCCCGGCGAACCCTTCGAAATCGAAGGCCTCGCGGTTGGCCTGATCCGAAACACCATGCTGATGTAGGCCTGCCGAGCCGGCCCGGCGGTCTGCATCGCCGAGCCGCTTTGCGGATCCGCATCACGCATACCCCATCCGGTCGCCGCAGGTGGCGGGCGTATGGCGCTTTGTCGCCATCACCCTGCTGCGCCCGATGACAACGAATCCTGCCTGTGTTCAACCTCAAACCTTCTTGGAGTTCACATGGGAATCGCCCTCCTCACCTTCGTCGATCTTTGGATGCCGCTTCAGTCGCTCGCGAGCCGCTGGTTGCCCGCCCGCCCCGTACACCGTCGCGATGACGACCTGTGCGCCAGCGAGCTGCGCTATGTGTCGGTACGGCCGTCGTGCACGGCACGCGGTGACAGCGGACAGAACGCCGTCACGGCCGCAGCCGTCGCGCAGGCGCCTTCGCGTCCGCTGCGAGTGGTGCGCGTCGTCGACCGCCAGCAGGGCGGAGCGCGCAACAGCAACCGCGTGGTGATTTCGGGCCGGATGGCGGATGTGTGCGCCGAGCTCGATCGCCTCGCCGCGCTCGAGGCACTTGAAACCGCCGCCGTGTCGCCCCGCCCCGTGCACCTGCACTGAGAGCATCGGCCCAGCGTTTCACGCGGTCGCTCGATCGCGTGGACGCACGAGGTCTAGGCTCAGAGGAGTGAAGAAACCATAGCAGCCGGTTTGTTCACACCCTGTCGGGAAGGCAGTGCCGACCTCACCCCTTTGCCCGCCTTTGCCCCCGCTTCTCCTTCCTTTGCCCCCGTTTTCACCCCTTTCGGGGCCCAGGGGCCGTATCCAAACGTTCAACGGCGCGCCGATTCCATGCTGCGAGGCACAATGGCATGCCATGAATATTGTGATCCTCGACGATTACCAGGATGCGGTGCGCAAGCTGCACTGTGCTTCGAAGCTCGATGCCTACGCAGCCAAGGTCTACACCAACACCGTCAAGGGCATCGGTCAACTCTCGGTGCGACTCAAAGACGCCGACGTGATCGTCCTGATCCGCGAGCGTAGCCAGATCTCGCGCCAGCTGATCGAGAAACTCCCCAAGCTCAAGCTGATCTCGCAGACGGGCCGCGTCAGCAGCCACATCGACGTGGCCGCGTGCACCGAGCGTGGCGTGGCGGTGGCCGAGGGCTCGGGCTCGCCGCAGGCGCCGGCCGAACTGACCTGGGCACTGATCATGTCGGCGATGCGCCGGCTGCCCCAGTACATCAGCAACCTCAAGCACGGCGCCTGGCAGCAGTCGGGGCTCAAGTCGGCCTCGATGCCGCCCAATTTCGGGCTCGGCTCGGTGCTCAAGGGCAAGACGCTTTGCGTCTGGGGCTATGGCCGCATCGGCCAGCTCGTGGCGCGCTACGGCCAGGCCTTCGGCATGCAGGTCGTGATCTGGGGCCGCGAGGCGAGTTGCGCCAAGGCGCGCTCCGACGGCTTCCAGGTGGCGCAGAGCCGCCAGGAGTTCTTCGCGATGGCCGATGTGCTGTCCGTGCACCTGCGGCTCAACGACGAAACCACCGGCCTGATCACGCTCGAGGACCTCTCGCGCATGAAGCCGACCTCGCTGTTCGTCAACACCTCGCGTGCCGAGCTGGTCGAGCCCGATGCGCTGCTCGCCGCGCTCAACCGCGGCCGCCCCGGCCTGGCGGCGATCGACGTGTTCGAGAGCGAACCGCCGCTGCAGGGCCATGCGCTGCTGCGCCTCGAGAACTGCATCTGCACGCCGCACATCGGCTACGTGGAGCAGGAGAGCTACGAGATGTACTTCGGCCAGGCCTTCGACAACGTCGTGAGCTTCATCAAGGGCAACCCCACCAACATCGTCAACCCCGGCGCGTTGCAGGTCCGGCGGTGAAGCCGTGAGCCAGCCGGCGCCACGGGGCGCACTCTGGGCGCTGCTCGCAGGCAACTTCGTGATCGGCACCGGGGTGATGGTGGTGCCGGGCACGCTCAACGAAATCAGTGTTTCGCTCGAGGTCAGTGCCGCCACCGCGGGGCAACTGATCACGGCCGCGGCCTTCGTCACCTGCCTCGGCGCGCCGCTGCTCGCGGCCGCGGTGGCCGGCTGGGACCGGCGTCGGCTGCTGGCCCTCACGATGCTCTGGTACGCCGCCTGGCACGCGGTGTCGGTCTTCATGCCCAGCTTCGGCGCCCTGCTGCCCGTGCGCATGCTCGCGGTGATCGCACCGGCCATCTTCACGCCCCAGGCCGCCGCCTGCGCCGGCATGCTGGTGCCGCCCGAGCAGCGCGGGCGCGCGGTCACCTTCGTCTTCCTCGGCTGGTCGATGGCCTCGGTGCTGGGCCTGCCCATCGGCGCGCTGATCGGCGGTCACTTCGGCTGGCGCGCGGCCTTCCTCGCGATCTCGGCGCTCAGCGTCGTGAGTGCGGTCTCGGTATGGCTCACGCTGCCCAGCGGCATCCGGCCGGCGGCGCTCACGGCCGCGGCCTGGGCGCGCGTACTGCGCAGCCCGGTGCTGATGGGCATCGTGTCGATCACCGCACTGCAGGGCGCGGGCCAGTTCGTGCTGTTCAGCTACTTCGGCCCGATCCTCAAGCAGCGCTTCGGCGCCGACGCCACCGAGCTGAGCCTGATGTGGGGCTGGTTCGGCGTCTGCGGCCTGCTGGGCAACATGGTCGTGAGCCGCATCATCGACCGCGCGGGCGCCGGCCGCATGGTGCTGGCGACCACGGGCCTGATCGCGCTGAGCCTGGCGCTCTGGCCGCTGGCGGACAGCCTGTTCTGGATCGCGGTGGTGGTCTCTCCCTGGGGACTGGGATGCTTCTCGACCAACTCGGCCCAGCAGGCGCGGCTGGTGGGCCTGGCGCCCGCGCTGGCGCCGGGCTCGGTGGCGCTCAACAGCTCGGGCATCTACATCGGCCAGGCCTTCGGCGCCGCGCTCGGCGGCTGGCTGCTGGCGCGCGACGCCATGCACTGGATGAGCTGGGTCGGGCTCGCGCTGCTGCTGGTCGCCATCGTGCTCAGCGTGAGCATCGACCGCAGCCGCCGGCCGGCCTGAACGGCGCGGCGAAACCCCGTCGCGCCGGCGTCCGCATGCCTCCCCGAGAAACACCGAGGAAACCCTTCTCCCGCCAGACTGCAAAATCGCTGCTGCAGCGGCCGGCGTGCGCGCACGCGCCAGCGGCCCGCCCGATACCTCTCAACCTTTGAAAAACCCCAGCCACACATGACAGTGAACTACACCCGGATCGGCGTCGTCGGCGCCGGTGCCATGGGGCGCGGCATCGCCCAGATCGCGGCCCAGGCCGGCAGCGAGGTGCTGCTGCTCGACAGCTTCGAGGGCGCCGCGGCGCGCGGGCGCGATGCCATCGTCGCCCAATGGAACAAGCTGCACGAGAAGGGCCGCATCGACGAGGCCACGCGCGACGCCCAGATCGCGCGCGTACGGATCGCCGAGTCGGCGCAGGCACTGGCCGGCTGCGACCTCGTGATCGAGGCCGTGGTCGAGAACCTCGAGGTCAAGCGCAAGCTGTTCGCCGAACTCGAAGCCATCGTCGCGCCCGGCGCCACGCTGGCCACCAACACCTCCTCGCTCTCGGTGACCGCGATCGCGGCCGGCCTCAAGCACCCCGAACGCTTCGCGGGCTTCCACTTCTTCAACCCGGTGCCGCTGATGAAGGTGGTCGAGGTGGTGGCCGGCTTCAAGACCGCGCCCGAGGTCTGCAGCCGGCTCGCGGGCTATGCCGCGCAGATGGGCCACAGCGCGGTGCAGGCACAGGACACGCCCGGCTTCATCGTCAACCACGCCGGTCGCGGCTACGGCACCGAGGCGCTGCGCATCGTGGGCGAAGGCGTGGCCGACTTCGTGACCGTCGACCGCATCCTGCGCGAGCAGGCGGGCTTCCGCCTCGGCCCCTTCGAGCTGCTGGACCTGACCGCGCTCGACGTCTCGCACCCGGTGATGGAGTCGATCTACCGCCAGTACTACGACGAGCCGCGCTACCGCCCGAGCGTGATCACCGCGCAGCGCCTCGCGGCCGGCGCGCTGGGCCGCAAGACCGGCGAAGGTTTCTACCGCTACGAGGACGGCGCGATGCAGCAGGCCCCTGAGGCACCGGCGCCGAAGGTCGATACGCTGCCCGCCGTGTGGGTCTCGCCGCGCGCCGCACGCCGCGCCGAACTGCTGCGCCTGGTCAACACGCTGGGCGCGCAGATCGACAGTGGCGCCTCCGCCGCGCCGCAGTCGCTGATCCTGGTCGCGCCGCTGGGCTTCGACGTCACCACCGTCGCGGCCGTCGACCGCCTCGATGCCACGCGCACCGTCGGCATCGACATGCTGATCGACGACGCCGCCAGCAAGCGCCGCGTGCTCGCCACCAACCCTGCCACCCGGCGCGACATGCGCGACGCAGCCCACGCCCTGTTCGCGCGCGACGGCAAGGCCGTGAGCGTGATCCGCGACAGCGGCGGCTTCGTCACGCAGCGCGTGATCGGCACCATCGTCAATATCGCGGCCGACATGTGCCAGCAGCGCGTGTGCACGCCAAGCGACCTCGAGACCGCGGTGCAGCTGGGCCTCGGCTATCCACGCGGCCCGCTGGCCATGGGCAACCTCTACGGACCGACCAACATGCTCGAGGTGCTGTTCAACATGCAGACCGTCTACGGCGATCCGCGCTATCGCCCGAGCCCGTGGCTGCGCCGCCGCGGCGCGCTGGGCCTGAGCCTGCTGCACGAGGAAGAGTGAGCCGCGACATGACCGCCGAACTCAAGAGCACGAGCGAAGGTCGCACCATGGTGCTGACGATCGCCAACCCCAGCCAGCGCAATGCGCTCGGTCCCGAGATCTATGCCGCCGGCATCGAGGCGCTCAACGGCGCCGAGAACAGCAGCGAGATCCGCAGCGTGGTCATCGTGGGCGAAGGCCCGTGGTTCTGCGCCGGCGGTTCGCTGCAGCGGCTGCAGGCCAACCGGCAGCGCGAGCGCTCGGTGCAGGCCGAGAGCATCGAGGGGCTGCACAACTGGATCGACTCGATCCGCACCTTTCCGAAGCCGGTGATCGCGGCCGTCGAGGGGCCGGCCGCGGGCGCGGGCTTCTCGCTCGCGCTGGCCTGCGACTTCGTGGTGGCCGCGCGCGACGCGGTGTTCGCCGCCTCGTACAGCAATGTCGCGCTGTCGCCCGACGGCGGACTGAGCTGGCATCTCGCGCAGATGCTGCCGCGCCAGCTCGCGAGCGAATGGCTGATGAACGGCGAACGCATCGGCGCCGAGCGCCTGCATGCGCTGGGCCTGGTGAACACGCTGAGCGATCCGGGCCAGGCCCTGGCCGGTGCGCTCGCGCTGGCCGCCAAGCTCGACGAACGCGCGCCCAACTCGCTCGCGAGCATCAAGGAACTGCTAAGCGAAGGCCGCGGTGCCACGCTCTCGTCGCAGTTGAGCCAGGAGCGCGACCACTTCGTGCGCAACCTGCACCACGCCAATGCCGGCATCGGCATCGCCGCTTTCCTCGAGAAGAAGAAGCCCCAGTACGAGTGAGTACGCGTGACGGGCGGCGGCGCTTCGCGTCGCTCCCGTGACAACCCTACGCCTTTCAGTCGCCGACAGGACAGACCATGGACGACCCCATTCTTACCATCGAAGAACGTGAAGCGATCAACAGTGGTCGCTGGTTTTCTTCCCTCTCCCCTTCGCTCAGGCACGACATCCTCCGATGCGCATTCGTCAGACGGTACAAGGACGGCGACCTGATCGCCGCACGCGGCGATCCGCCCGAGCACTGGATCGCCTGTGCCAGGGGCGCGGTGCGCGTGAGCTCCACGGCCGTCTCGGGCAAGCAAGTGACGCTGACCTACGTGGAGCCGGGCATCTGGTTCGGCGACGTGGCGATGTTCGACGGGGACCGGCGCACGCACGATGCCTATGCGCATGGCGACAGCACCATCCTGTGCGTGGCGCGCGCCGACTTCCAGAAGATCCTGGCCGCGCACGTCGAGCTCTACGAGGCGCTGATGCGCCTGCAGGCACGACGCATCCGCACGCTGTTCGGGCTGGTGGAAGACCTCAACACATTGCCGCTGCGCGCGCGGCTCGCCAAGCAGCTCATCCATCTGGTGCGCAGCTACGGCGTGCCCAACCTGGACGACGGCAGCCAGATGCGCATCGGCCTGCAGCTGGCGCAGGAAGAACTCGCGCAGCTGCTGGGCGCTTCGCGCCAGCGCGTGAATCAGGAACTCAAGACCATGGAACGCGAGGACATCATCCGCATCGAGCCGGCCGGACTGGTGGTGCTCGATCGCGCGGCACTGATGCGCGTCTCGGAATCGGATCGATAGCATGAGCCAGGATTTTTCGAACTTCGTCGGCACCCGCGCGGTGTCGCAGCAGCACGCCTTCGACGTCGACGCGCTGTCGGCCTGGCTCGAGAAGAACCTCGAGGGCTTCAAAGGCCCGCTCACGGTCGAGATGTTCAAGGGCGGCCAGTCCAACCCGACCTACAAGCTGGTCACGCCCACGCAGAGCTACGTGATGCGCGCCAAGCCCGGCCCGGTCGCCAAGCTGCTGCCCTCCGCGCATGCGGTGGAGCGCGAGTTCAAGGTGATGAGCGGCCTGGCCGGCACCGACGTGCCCGTGCCGCGCATGCACTGCCTGTGCGAGGACGAGGCCGTGATCGGCCGCGCCTTCTACGTGATGGAGTTCATGCAGGGCCGCGTGCTCTGGGACCAGTCGCTGCCGGGCATGGGCAATGCCGAACGCAGCGCCATCTACGACGAGATGAACCGCGTGATCGCGGCGCTGCACACGGTGAAGTACGCCGAGCGCGGCCTCGCCGACTACGGCAAGCCCGGCAACTACTTCGAGCGCCAGATCGGCCGCTGGAGCAAGCAGTACGTGGCCTCGATCACGCAGCCCATTCCCGAGATGGACAAGCTCATGGAGTGGCTGCCGGCGCACATGCCCGCGAGCGCGCGCGACGAGAACATGACCTCGATCGTGCACGGCGACTTCCGGCTCGACAACCTGATGTTCCATGCCACCGAGCCGCGCGCGATCGCGGTGCTCGACTGGGAGCTGTCGACGCTGGGCCATCCGCTGGCCGACTTCAGCTACCACTGCATGTCCTGGCACATCTCGGGCGCGACCTTCCGCGGCATCGCAGGCCTCGACCACGCGAGCCTGGGCATCCCGACCGAGAGCGAATACATCCGCAGGTACTGCGAGCGCACCGGCCTCACCACGCCCGAGGCGCTGGCGCCCGACTGGAACTTCTACCAGGCCTACAACCTGTTCCGCATGGCCGCGATCCTGCAAGGCATTGCCAAGCGGGTCGAGGCCGGCACCGCATCGAGCGAGCAAGCCGTGGCCTCGGGCCGCGGTGCCCGTCCCATGGCCGAAATGGCCTGGCAATTCGCGCAGCGAGCATGAGCCTCCCGGCCTTTCACTTCGCCCTCCGGCATGTGATCCGCCGCCCCTCGCGGGGGAGGCCCGGCCCGCTCGTGCGCTCACGAAACGCACAACGCACCCTGTGCGCAGACGGCCGTACCGGCGGCTAGGCACCACCCGAGTCGCCCGCCCTTCACCCCCAACGGAGACCCCCATGGATTTCGAATACTCGGCCAAAACCAAAGACCTCCAGAAACGCGTCAGCGCGTTCATGGACGAATACATCTATCCCGCCGAAGCCGAATACAGCGCCGAACTCGCGGCCAACACGGCTGCCGGCAAGCGCTGGACCGCGCTCAAGACCGTCGAGAAGCTCAAGGACAAGGCCAAGGCCCAGGGCCTGTGGAACCTGTTCCTGCCGGTCGACAGCGCGGCCGCCTCGGGCTACGACGGCGCCGGCCTCACCAACCAGGAATACGCGCCGCTGGCCGAGATCATGGGCCGGGTGCCATGGGCGTCTGAAGCCTTCAACTGCTCGGCGCCCGACACCGGCAACATGGAGACCATCGCGCGCTACGGCTCCGACGCCATCAAGGCACGCTGGCTGAAGCCGCTGCTCGAAGGCCAGATCCGCTCGGCCTTCGCGATGACCGAGCCCGACGTGGCTTCGAGCGACGCGACCAACATCTCGACGCGCATCACGCGCGAGGGCGACGAGTACGTCATCAACGGCCACAAGTGGTGGATCTCGGGCGCCGCCGATCCGCGCTGCGCCGTGTTCATCACGATGGGCAAGAGCGATCCCGAGGCGCCCAAGCACTCGCAGCAAAGCATGGTGATCGTGCCGGCCGACGCCAAGGGCATCCGCATCGTGCGCCCGCTCAACGTGATGGGCTACGACGACGCGCCGCACGGCCACGTCGAGATGTACTTCGAGAACGTGCGCGTGCCGGTCGACAACATCCTGCTCGGCGAAGGCCGCGGCTTCGAGATCGCCCAGGGCCGCCTCGGCCCCGGACGCATCCACCACTGCATGCGCCTGATCGGCCTGGCCGAGCGCGCGCTCGAGCTGATGTGCCGCCGCGCTTCGTCGCGCGTGGCCTTCGGCAAGACCGTGGCTTCGCAGACCGTGACGCAGGAACGCATCGCCGAGGCGCGCTGCAAGATCGACATGGCCCGCCTGCTCACGCTCAAGGCCGCCTGGCTCATGGACGTGGCCGGCAACAAGGTCGCGAAGAACGAGATCGCGATGATCAAGGTGGTGGCGCCCTCGATGGCCTGCCAGGTGATCGACTGGGCCATGCAGGTGCATGGCGGCGGCGGCATGTGCGACGACTTCCCGCTCGCCTACGCCTATGCCGGCGCGCGCACGCTGCGCTTCGCCGACGGTCCGGACGAAGTGCACCGCAACGCGATCGCCAAGTGGGAGCTGGGCAAGTACGCACCGGGCAAGGCCGAGACCGAGATGCCGGTCACGCGCTTCTGAGCGAGCGCTTTCCCAAAAGCAAAGGGCGCGATCTTCGCGCCCTTTTTTTCTGCTG
>NZ_JBZAYE010001049.1:0-1612 GCF_058244205.1 Variovorax sp. 20P10.2.4 | reverse complement strand
ACCGTCACCAGCGTCGGGCCGTCCAGCTCTCCGTTCCCGCCCGGAAGCCAGGCGCGGCCCACGAGCAGCGCTTTCTCCGCATCGATGGGCAGCGTGGCCGCGGCATCGACCATGTCGGGGATCGCCTGCATCTCAGCGCCCCTCGAACACGGCCGGCCGGCGTGCCTTGAAGGCCGCGCGGCCTTCCTTCGCGTCCTCGGTCGCGAAGCACACGGTCTGCAGGTCGCGTTCGTACTGGATCGCGGTCTCCAGCGGCATCGCATAGGCGGCGCGCAGGTTGGCCTTGGCGGTCTCGACCGCGATCGGCGGGCGGCTCGCGATGGTGGCGGCAATGGCCTGCGCGCGCGCCAGCAGCTCGGCGGCCGGCACCAGCTCGCTCACCAGGCCCCACTGCAGCGCCTGCTGCGCGCCGATGGGATCGCCGCCCATCAGCATCAGCGCGGTGTTCGAGGCGCCGATGCTGTGCGCGAGCATGTACGACATGCCGCCGCCGCCGATCCAGCCGAGCTTGACCTCGGGCGCGCCGAAGCGCGCGTGCTCGGCCGCGATGCGGATGTCGCAGGACATGGCGGTCTCGAGGCCGCCGCCGAGCGCATAGCCGTTGATGGCGCAGACCACGGGCTTGCGCAGCGCGCGGATCGCGTCGCAGTAGTCGGGCCGGTTGCGGAAGGTCCAGGGCGTGTCGTAGCCGTCGAGCTCGGCGATGTCGCTGCCGGCGCAGAAGGCCTTCTCGCCGGCGCCCGTGATGACGACGGCGCGCACGTCGGCGCGCGCGTTGCAGTCCTTCACGTGGGCGACCAGCGCATCGGCCATCTCGGGCGTGACGGCGTTGAGCTTCTCGGGACGGTTGAGGATCAGGGTCGCGACCTGGTCGCGGACCTCGAAGAGGATGTGGTTCATGGCGGATGTGGACTGAAGAAGGGAAGACGGGCTCAGACTTCGCTGCCCGCGGGCCGGTGGGCCTGGTAGAGGGACTGCAGCCGCTCGAGCGCGGCCCTGGCCGCGAGCCGGTCGGCGAGCATCTCGCGCACCAGCGCCGAGGCCGCGGTCTGGAACGGGATGTAGCCCGGATGGCGCGGCCGCACGATCGCGGCCTCGAGCGTGGCCTGGGTCTGGGCGAAGAAGCCGTTCCAGGCGCCGTTGACGCGCGCATGGCTCCAGGCGCTGCGCGCGCTCGGCTGGCCGTCGGCGAAGGGAATGAAGTCTTCCTGCATCGCCGGGCTCATCAGCGCGACGAGGTGGGCGCGCAGCGCGTCGCTGACGGTCGCGCGCCGGCTCACAGCGAGCCCGGTGCCCCCGAGCGTCGAGCCGAGGCCGTGCGAACCCGCGGGCACGTCGGCGAAATGCAGTGGCTGCGTGCCGGCGCCGGCCACCGCGTAGTTGACGTAGCCGTAGACCAGCGGGCAGTACACGGCCCGCGCATCGCGCGACATCGCATCGAGGATGCCGATCGGGTTGAGCCCGGCCCAGCCGCGGAAGGCCAGCGCATGCAGTTCCGACAGCAGCTCCCAGGCCGTGGTGGCACCCTGCCCCGTGAACAGGCGGCCGGGCTCGCTGCCCGTGGGCGCGTCGCCGTGCGCGGCCGCCATGCTGAACAGCGAGAGCGCCGCAT
>NZ_JBZAYE010001048.1:0-1622 GCF_058244205.1 Variovorax sp. 20P10.2.4 | reverse complement strand
GGCCGCAGCCGCCGGTGCACGCGGCTCGCGGTGGTGAACACCTCGAACGGGCCTGCGAAGTCCAGGGCCTCGATGCCGTCGAAGGCCAGGATCAGCACGCGCAGCGCGGCGCCCGGTGAAGAACTCATGCCGCTCGTTCCAGTGCCTGCGCCACGTTGCAGATGGTCGCGAAGCGTCCCGCCAGCACGGTCGCGGTGCGGGCCTTGATGTCGGCGGCCGAGAGCGGCGTGCCGTCGGGCTGCGTCATGTCGAAGGTCAGCGTGGCGTCGGTCACGTAGTCGACCTCCCAGCCCAGGTCCGAGGCGTGGCGCGTGGTGGTCTCGCAGCACTGCTCGGTGCGGATGCCGCTCACGATCAGCCGGCCGATGCCCTGCTGGGTGAGCCAGATGTCGAGCCCGCTGTTGACCAGCGCGCTGTGGCGGTGCTTGGTGAAGGTGGCGGCGGCCTCGAAGCCGGCCACGCCCTCGATCGGGCGCACAAAGCCCGATTCGACCGCGAAGGGGTTGGCGGCGGTGCTCGGGCCGTCGACGTGGTAGATGCGCACGATCGGCAGGCCGGCTTCGGCCGCGCCGGCGATCAGCGCGTTCTGCGCCGCGAAGTAGGGCGCCGCGACGCCTTCGTTCCAGTACGGGCGCTGGCGGAACGATTCCTGGGCGTCGATCACAATCAGACAGGTCTTCATGGCGGATTTTCCGAAGGCGAAGTGGATGATGCGCCCAATTCTTGGCGGTTTCGCGCCCGCGGGCCGCTCGGGAGCGGACCAGAATCGATCAGATCAGGACATCGCCCGGCGCGCAGGGCGCCGCCGCCTCAGACCAGCCCGCCGGCCTGCAGCTCTTTCTTGAGGTAGGCGTAGAACAGCGGCGCGGCCACCAGCCCGGCCGGGCCGAACACCGCCTCGGCCACGAACATCACGGCCAGCAGCTCCCACACGCTCATCTGCGTGCGGCTGCCCACCACCTTGGCGTTGATCACGTATTCGGCCTTGTGGATCAGGATCAGGAAGGCCAGGCAGGCCGCGGCCGTGACCGGCGACACCGACAACGCCACCAGCGTGATCACCGCATTGCACACCAGGTTGCCCACGATCGGCACCAGCCCGGCCACGAAGGTCAGCGTGATCAGCGCGGGCGTGTAGGGCAGGTGCGGGCCCCACAGCGGCATCAGCACCAGCAGGAAGATGGCGGTCAGCAGCGTGTTGAAGGCGGCGATCCAGAACTGCGCCGCGACGATCTGGCCGAAGGCCTGGCCGAACATCGTGATGCGCTGGTGCAGTTCCTCCGACAGCGGCCGGCGCGGTCCGCGCGCATGCGCCACCGCGGCCAGCCCGCCGATGATCAGTCCCACGTAGGCGAACAGCAGCGCCCCGAGCCAGGCCCGGCCGGTGAGCGCCAGCATGCCGGCCTGGGCGCGCATGTAGTTCGCCACCATGCGCTGGATCTCGGCCGCGCCCTCGGGCAGGTAGACCGCGATCTCGGGCGGCAGCTTCAGCCGCAGTTCGAGCACCGTGCGCGCCGTGTAGTCGAGCAGCTCGCGGTACTGGTCGGGCGCGTCGATGATGTATTCCCGCGCCTGCGAGAGCCCCAGCGTGATCAGCGCGATCGGCGCCAGCAGCACCAGCG
>NZ_JBZAYE010001047.1:0-1624 GCF_058244205.1 Variovorax sp. 20P10.2.4 | reverse complement strand
GCACTGGTCGTCGAGGTGGCCGCCGGGCGCGCCGCCCACGCCCACGGCACCGATCACCTCGTTGCCCGACTTCACGGGCACGCCGCCGCCCAGCAGCAGGAAGCCCGGCAGGTAGACCAGGTTCGCGGCGCCGGGGTTCTTCTGCGCGTTCTCCATCATGGCCTGCGTGGGGCTCTTGGCCGAAGCGGAGGTCCAGGCCTTGCGCTCGCTCGAGGCCAGCGTGTGCGGGCCGGCGTTGTCGGCGCGCTGCACGGCGCGCACGGTGCCGGCGCGGTCGACCACGGTGGCGGCCACGTTGTAGCCGTTGGCGGCGCAGGCGGCGACGGCCTCGGCGGCGATCTGGTTGGCCAGCGCGAGCGAGATGTTGCGCTCGGTGCGCACCGCGGCGGGCGCGGCGGTCTGGGCTTGGGCCAGGGTGGAGGCGGCCAGGCCGACGACGACGGCAGCGAGGGTGGCGAGGCGAAGCGACGAATGCATGAAAGGGGTCTCCAGTGAGTGGCGCCGGCCCGTTGCCGGCGGCTGCGCCACTGTAGGAAAGGCGCGCCGGCGCGGCCATTCGTACGGCTGCGGGCCGCGCTCCGTAGTTCTACGGAGCGCCGCTCAGGCCGCGTCGCCGTCGACCAGCAGCGCGTAGCGCCGGATCAGCTGCGCCAGCGAATCGCTCTCGAGCTTGGCGAACAGGTTCGCGCGGTGCGTCTCCACCGTGCGCGGCGACAGCGCGAGCTCGCGCGCGATCTCCTTGTTGGTGAGGCCGGCGACGATGAAGGCCAGCACCTCGCGCTCGCGCTCCGACAGCTGCGCGACCCGCTCGCGCGCCGCCTGGTCGGCCTGCGAACGCTCGCGCGAGCGCACGTGCTGGCGCACCGCCTGCTGCAGCGCCTCGAGCAGCTGTTCGTCGTCGACCGGCTTCTCGAGGAACTCGGCCGCGCCGGCCTTGAAGGCACGGCGGCACATCTCGACCGTGCCGTGGCCGGTCAGCATGATCACGGGCTGGTCCACGCCCTGCGCCACCAGCCGGTCGAGCACGGTGAGCCCGCCGATGCCGGGCATGCGCACGTCGAGCACGATGGCGCCGATGCCGCTGCGGTCGAAGCCCGCGAGAAAGGCCTGCGGATCGGCCCAGGCCTGCACGCGCAGGCCCACGGTGCCGATCAGCAGCGCGAGGCTGTCGCGCACGGCCTGGTCGTCGTCGATCAGGTGCACCAGCGGGGATTGGGGCTGGACGTTCATCGGGCGCTTTCGTCCAGCCGCAGCCGCAGGGTGAAGCGCGCGCCGCGCGGCAGCGCATGGGCCGCCTCGAGGCTGCCGCCCATGCCGCTGGCCAGCGTCTCGCTGAGGCTCAGGCCCAGTCCCAGGCCGCCTTCGCGCGTGCTGAAGAAGGGTTCGAACAGCCGCGGCAAGGCCTCGGGCGCGATGCCGCGGCCGCTGTCGACGATGGCCAGCGTGCCCTCCTGGCCCTGGCGTGCGAGCTCGACCTCGATGCGCCGTTCGCCCGCGGGCACGCCTTCGAGCGCCTGCAGCGCGTTCATCAGCAGGTTGTGCACGATCTGCTCGAGCGCCACCGGCTCGCCGAGCACGCGCAGCGGCGGCTGGGCCGCGGCATCGAAGCGCACCGCGACACCGC
>NZ_JBZAYE010001046.1:0-1625 GCF_058244205.1 Variovorax sp. 20P10.2.4 | reverse complement strand
CACCGCCACGTAGAGCGCGAACAGCCACTGCGCGAGGTCGTTGGCCTGCGTCGGTCCGAAGCCGGCCCCGGCGAAACCGCGCAACGGCCACTGCAGGAACAGCAGCAGCGCGATCGCGAGCGCCAGTGGCATCGCCAGCCGGTCGAAGCGGTCGAGCAGGCGGGTGGCGAGGCAGGCGTCGGGCGGCGTCATGGCGAGCGACGCTAGTTCCCGAACCTGACCAGCACCTGCGGCGTGGCGGGGCAATGCTTGCGCCGCCCCACGGCCCGCGCCATCATCCGCCCCATGCAAACCGTCGCTTCCATCCTCTGGCGCAGGCTCGACGTCCCGGGCCACGATGCCTGCCGTCTCGAACGCAATGCCAGCGCCTGGCAGCTCGACGGCGCCTCGGCCTTCCGCGCCGAGGATGGCCGGGTGGCGCAGCTGCACTACCGCGTGCGCTGCGACCTGCACTGGCATGCGCAGTGGGGCACGGTGCGCGGCTGGCTCGGCGACAGCACGGTCGACCTCTCGATCACGCGCGACGCGCAGGGCCGCTGGAAGCTCAACGACGAACCGGTGCCCGATCTCTCGCACTGCGTCGACCTCGACCTGGGCTTCACGCCCGCGACCAACCTGTTGCAGCTGCGTCGCCTCAATCTCTCGAAGGGCGAGGGCGCCGATGCGCCCGCGGCCTGGATCGACCTCGATGGCGGCAGCCTCGGCGAGCTGATGCAGCGCTACGAGCGCAGCGGCGACAACGCCTACCGCTACGTGGCGAAGCGCTTCGATTACGAGGCGGTGCTGGGCGTCACGGCCGATGGCTTCGTGCACGACTATCCGGGGCTCTGGGTCGCCGAAACCTGAGCACTGTCCCGGCCGCGCGATGCGGCCTCAATCGAACTGCGACCGATCCCCCGCCACCAGCGCCCGGTTGCGCCGCCGATCGAGCGCGATCTCGCGCGCGAAATCCTCGCTGCTGCCGCCGGCCGGCAGGTTGTAGGCCTCGCGCAGCCGAAGCCGCAGCGTCTCGCCGCGCAGCAGGCGCTGGATCTCGGCGTTGAGCCGTTGCACCACGGGCTGCGGCGTGCGCGCCGGCGCGAACAGGCCGAACAGCGAATCGCGGTTGGCGCGTTCGTAGCCGAGCTCGGCGAGCGTGGGCACCTCGGGCAGGGCCTCGATGCGGCGCGGCGCGCCGACCGCGAGGGCCTGGAAGCGGCCGCTCTCGATGTACTGCAGCTGCTGCGCCGCGACGTTGGTCGACAGCACCTCGAACTGGCCGCTCAGCGCGTCGTTGAGCTGCGGGCCGCCGCCCTGGTAGGGGATATGGGTGATGTCGGTGCGGCTCTGCACGCGCACCTGCGCGAGCACCAGGTGGCCGATGGTGGCCACGCCCGAGCTGGCCCAGCGCACCGCGCCGGGCTGGGCACGCGCCTGCGCGATCAGGTCGCCGAAGCCGCGGCCGCTGAAGGCCTGGGTGCCGACCACCAGCACCGGCGTGCGCATCAGGCTGGCCACCGGCACGAAGGCGCGCAGCGGGTCGTAGGCCACGCGCGCGAGCAGCGGATGCAAGGTGAGCGGGCTGATGGCCGAGAAGGCCAGCGTGTGGCCGTCGGGCACGGCGCGCGCGAGCGCATCCATGCCCA
>NZ_JBZAYE010001045.1:0-1638 GCF_058244205.1 Variovorax sp. 20P10.2.4 | reverse complement strand
GGCGCGGCTGGGCTGGCAGTTCGGCGCCGACCTCGGCTTCGTCGGCTTCGACGATCCCGAATGGGCTTCGCTGATCGGCCCGGGCCTCAGCACCGTGGCCCAGCCCACCGACGACATCGGCCGTGCCGCCGCTAGCTGCCTGATCGACCGGCTGCGGGGGCTCGAAAGCCCGCCGCGGCAGTTGCTGCTGCCGGGGCAGTTGCAGGTGCGGGGCTCGTCGAAGGCGCCTGTCCCCGCGTAGCCGGATCGGCTTCGGGCGCGAAGCGCGCAGGCCCGCGCATCCAGTCGGCCGCGCGCTCGGCGATCATCACCGTGGGCGCGTTGGTGTTGCCGCCGATCAAGGTCGGCATCACCGAGGCATCGACCACGCGCAGGCCCTCGATGCCGCGCACGCGCAGCCGTGGATCGACCACCGCCCCCGCGTCGTTGGGCGCGCCCATGCGGCAGCTGCCGACCGGGTGGTAGATGGTGTCGGCGCGCGCGCGGATCTGGCGCACCAGGTCCTCGTCGCTGCGCGCATCGGCCGTGTAGAGCTCGCGCTGGCGGTACTTCGCGAGCGGCGCCGCCTCCATGATCCCGCGCGTCTTCTTCACGCCCTGCAGCAGCAGCGCGAGGTCCTCGGGGTCGGACAGGAAGCGCGGATCGATGCGTGGCGCCGAGGCCGGGTTGGCATCGGCCAGCCGCACCTCGCCGCGGCTCTTCGGCCGCAGCACGCAGACGTGGCACGAGAAGCCGTAGCCCGCATGCAGCTTGCGCGCATGGTCGTCGGTGATGGCGATCACGAAGTGCAGCTGCAGGTCGGGCCGGCGCAGCTCGGGCGAGGACTTCACGAAGGCGCCGCCCTCGGCGAAGGGCGTGGCGATCAGGCCGGTGCCGGTCCTGCGCCACAACAGCGCCTGGCGCAGCAGGGTCCAGCTCGCGCCGAGGCCGATGCCGAACAGGTCGCGGTGCTTCGAGCGGTAGGCGAGGATGAAGTCGAGGTGGTCCTGCAGGTTGCGCCCCACGCCGGGCAGCGCCTGCTGCACCGCGATGCCGTGCTGCTGCAGCTGCGCGGGATCGCCGATGCCCGAGAGCATCAGCAGCTGCGGCGAATGGAAGGCGCCGCCGCACAGCGCCACCTCGCGCCGCGCATGGATGCGCTCGACGTTGCCGCCGCGGCGCACCTCCACGCCCACCGCGCGGCCATGCTCGATCACCACGCGCAGCGCCTGCGTGTGCGTGAGCACCGCGAGGTTGGGGCGCGCCATCGCCGGATGCAGGTAGGCGGCCGCGGCCGAGCAGCGCTCGCCGTTCCTCGCGCCGCCATGGAACTGCGTGACCTGGTAGAGGCCCGCGCCTTCCTGCTCGATGCCGTTGAAGTCGTCGTTGAAGGGCACGCCGGACTGCACCGCGGCGCGCACGAAGTCCTCGCTGATGGCGCGCGGCGTCTGCTGGTCGGCCACCTGCAGCGGACCGTCGGCGCCATGCAGCGGGCTCGCGCCGCGCTGGTTGCCCTCGGCGCGGCGGAACCAGGGCAGCACGTCGCCGAAGGACCAGCCGCTGCAGCCGGCGCGCTCCCAGTCGTCGTAGTCCTCGCGGTGGCCGCGCACGTAGAGCATGGCGTTGATCGCGCTCGAGCCGCCGAGGCAGCGCCCGCGC
>NZ_JBZAYE010001044.1:0-1642 GCF_058244205.1 Variovorax sp. 20P10.2.4 | reverse complement strand
TCCGCACCGTCGCGTGCGCGCAGCCCTTCCCGGTCGGCACGCAGGCCGCAACCGGGTTGCGCCAGCAACGCACTTGCGCTGCGATTGAGGAACACCACGCGGCCCGCGGCGTCGAGCAGCATCACCGCCTGCGGCGCCAGGTTCAGCATGTCGTGCGCCGCGTCGACGCTGGCACGCGTGTGCTGCCGCAGTTGCGCATGCAGCTGCTCGATGGTCCGCAGGTGCGGCACCAGCGCCTGGATCGACGCCAGTTCGTCCTCGCGGAAATCGTGGCCCGACTCGAGCGAGCGGCAATAGCTGAGGCCGCGCCAGCCGTCGTGCTCGCGCCAGTACGACACCGCGGCCAGGCCGCCGTTGAGCGGCCGCAGCACCTCCTGGTAGAGCTCGGTGCTGGCCATCGCCCGGCGGCTCAGGAAGGTGGAGGTACGCACCGGCAGGCCCGAGGCGGTGAGCCGGACCAGCGACTCGTGGTCGGCCATCGTGAGCCACTGGCCGAGCTCGCGTTCCTCGACCTGGCCGAATTGCGTGCAGGCGCGCCACTCGGTGTCGCCGTCGTGCATGCTCGTCATCACCACGTGCTCGGCGCCGATGCATTCGCGCAGCACGTTGAGGTCGATGCCGCCGGCACCCGGCGCCGCCACCTCGGCATACAGCCGCCGGACCGCGTCGGCCAGCGCCGTGGATTCCAGACCCATGTTCCCTCCTGTTCGGGAGTAGCGCGCGCAGGCGCAGATGCGCAGACTCCCTGCTCTGCTGTCATTGGCCGGACGGCGGTCGCGCCACGGCGCGCCGCAACGCGTCCGGGCCGTGCCAGCGTTTGTCGTGAACCCGCATGGCGCCGTCCTTCCTCACCCTTTCACATGCACCCCCGGGTGCCACCCGCCGCGACGCATTGCTGCGCGTCGCGCGCGGCGGCGCCGGCGTGCTCCTGTTGTCGGGCTCGCGTCTCGCGCCAGCCTCGGCGGCCTCGAGCGAGGCCTTCTCCCCTGTGTCTTCCGCCCGGCTGCGCTTCGCCCTGCCGCTGCTCGACGAGGCCCTGGCCTCGCGCGCCGCGTGGGAACCGCTGCTGCACCCGCTGTGCGCCGCTGTCGGCTGCGCGCTCGAGACGGCCACGCTGTCCAGCCTCGAATCGCTGGCACGTGCCGTCGCGCACGCCGAGGTCGACGCCGGCTTCCTGGCCCCCGAGGCCGCGCTGCAGGCGGTGGTCGAGGGGCGGATGCGGATTCTCGCCCAAGCGAAGCGCCCGGCGGCGCAAGACCCCAACCGCGCGGTGCTGCTGGTGCGCCGCGCGGCCCCGCCCGACGCGCTCGACCGGCTGCTGGCCGAGCCCCAGGACTGGCGCATCGCCTACGGCGAGCGGCGTTCCATCGCGGGCTATGTGCTGCCCCAGGCGCGGCTGTTCCTGCCGCGCGGCATCGACATGGAGACCGCCTTCCGCACCGAGACCGTCGGCTCCACCTTCGCGAGCAGCCTCGCGCTGGCCAACGGCGACGTCGACATCGCGACCGGCACCCTCGACGACCACCGCCTGTTCTGCCGCCGCTTTCCACCCGAGGGCCGGCAGCTCAGGATCGTCTGGCAATCGGAGCCCCTGCCCGCCGAGCGCTTCGCCATCCGCGCCGACTGGCCGCGCGCCACGCGC
>NZ_JBZAYE010001043.1:0-1644 GCF_058244205.1 Variovorax sp. 20P10.2.4 | reverse complement strand
GCGAGCCCGCGCGCCTTGGCCTCCTCGACAGTGATCGCGGTGCTGCGCGGCAGCAGCGCGAAGTCGACGATGCCTTCGCCATGGCGCTGCAGCAATTGCCACCAGCGCTCCTCGGGAGAGGGCGCGCGCCAGGCGATCAGTTCGAAGTAGCTGCCGTCCTGGAACACCACCAGCGCGTTGTGCGTGGTGCGGCCCGGATGGTCGCCGCCGCGCAGCACCTGGAAGCCGAGCGCCGCGTAGTCGGCGATGGCGCTCTCGAGGTCGTGCACCGCGATGACGATGTGGTCGAGTTTCAATGACATGGTCGTGTGTTCTCCCGTTGGTGGGCGTGTGAAGTTCAGGAGGCGGTGCGCGCGGCGCCGTCGCCGCCCAGGTAGGCATCGCGGATGCGCGGGTCGTCGAGCAGCGCGGCGGCCGGGCCCGAGAGCACGATGCGCCCGGTCTGCAGCACGTAGCCGTGGTGCGCGATCTGCAGCGCGAGGCTGGCGTTCTGCTCGACCATGAAGACCGAGACGCCCTGGGCATTGATGCGCGCGATCAGCTCGAGCACCTTGTCGACATACAGCGGCGACAGGCCCATGGTCGGCTCGTCCATGCAGATGAGCTGCGGGCGGCCCATGAGCGCGCGCGCCATCGCCACCATCTGCTGCTCGCCGCCCGAGAGCGTGCCGGCCTGGAAGTCGATGCGCTCGGCCACGCGCGGGAACAGCTCGAGCATGCGCTCGAGGTCCTCGGCCACCGCGCGGCGGTCGTTGCGCGCATAGGCACCCATCAGCAGGTTCTCGCGCACGGTCATCGCCGGGAACAGCCGGCGCGCCTCGGGCACCGAGCCGATGCCCTTGCGGATGATCTGCGGCGTGCTCAGGCCCAGCGTCGAGACGCCGTCGAACAGCACCTCGCCCGAACGCGGCTTGAGCAGGCCCAGCACGATCTTCATGGTGGTCGACTTGCCGCTGGCATTGCCGCCGAGCAGGCTCACGATCTGGCCCTTGCGCACCTCGATGTCGAGGTCGAAATGGACCTGCACCGGGCCGTAGAAGCTGTTGACCTTGCGCAGCTGCAGCAGCGGATGGACGGCGGTGCGGGCCGCGGGGCCAGCGGGCGGCACGGCCGGCGCGGCATGGTCCTCGTCGCGGCCGTCTCCCCACAAGGGCGACGGCGGCAGTCCGGTGCGGGCGACGGTGGCGATCATGCGGGCACCGCCTCGGGCCGTGCCCGATTCACCTGCCCCACCTGCCGGTGGCCGAGGTAGGCCTCGATCACCGCGGGGTCGTTGCGCACGTCGTCGGGCCGGCCCTCGGCGATCTTGCGGCCGTCGTCGAGCACGGCCACGCGGTCCGACAACTGCATCACGAGGTCGAGCTTGTGCTCGATCAGCAGGATGGTCTGGCCACGCGCTTTCAAGCCACGGATGATCTCGAGCATCTCGGCGGTCTCGCTCTCGTTCATGCCGGCCGTGGGCTCGTCGAGCAGCAGCAGCCGGGGCTTGAGGGCGAGCGCGCGCGCGATCTCTACGCGGCGGCGGTTGGCGTACGAGAGGCTGTAGGCCGGGTGGTCGATGCGCGGCGCCAGCCGTTCGCCGAACAGCGCGACGATCTTGAGCGCTTCCTGGCGCAGCGTCTCTTCCTCGCGCCGCACGGCGGC
>NZ_JBZAYE010001042.1:0-1648 GCF_058244205.1 Variovorax sp. 20P10.2.4 | reverse complement strand
CGGCAGCTTCGCGATCAGGCCGGCGAGGGTCGGCGCCTTGAAGAACTCGCTGGGATGCAGCTCGACCGTGTAGGCCTTGCGGATGCGCGACAGCAGCTGGATCGCCACCAGCGAATCGCCGCCGAGCTCGAACAGGTTGTCGTCCATGCCGATCGGCGCGATGCCCAGGCGCTCGGTCCACAGCACAGCCAGCGCGTTCGCGAGTTCGCCCTCGGGTGCGACGAACGGGGTCGACAGCGCGGGGCGCGGATGGCTGCCGCCGGTCGCCACGGGCGGCGCGCCGCTGTCGTCGAGCAGCTCGAGCATGCCTGCGTCGAGCGGGCCGAGGCGCTGCGCGAGGTCGGTGGTCGAGATCACGGTCTGCGGGCGCAGCGGGCCGTTGACGATGCGCTCGAAGGTGCGCGCGCCCTCGGGGCCGTCCATACCGATGCCTTCGGGCACGACCATGTGCTCGGCCATGCCGAGGCCGCGCCAGGCATCCCAGTTGACCGAGAAGACGGGCCAGCCGCCCACGCGCGCCTGGGCGATCGCCACGGCGTCGAGGTAGGCGTTGGCTGCGGCGTAGTCGCTCATGCCGAGGCCGCCGGCCACGCTCGAGATCGAGGAGCAGAACTGCACGAAGTCGAGCGGCTGCCCGCGCAACGCGTCGAGCAGCGCGCGGGTGCCGCGCACCTTGGTCGAGAACACGGTGTCGACCTGCGCGCGCGTGCGCTGCGCCATGAGGCCGCCGCCCGCGTCGCCCGCCGCATGCACGATGCCGTGCAGCGCGCCGAAGCGCGCGTTCGCCTGCGCGAGCGCCGCCTGCAGTTGCGTGGGATCGGACACGTCGGCCGACAGGGTCAGCACCTGCGCGCCCAGCGCCTCGAGCGCCAGCAGTTGGCGCAGCCGGTTGCGTTGTGCCTCGGGCTGGCTGGCGTCGGCCGCCAGCGCGGCCCATGCGTCGCGCGCCGGCATCGCGGTGCGGCCCAGCAACACCAGCCTGGCCTGCCAGTGCTGCGCCAGGTGCTTCGCGATGGCGAGGCCGACGCCGCCGAGGCCGCCGGTGATCAGGTAGACACCCTCGCGGCGCAGGCGCGGCTGTGCAGCAGCCGGCAGCGGCGCGGGCTCGTACGCCTTCACCCAGCGGTGCGCGCCGCGGTAGGCCGAGAGCGGCTCGCCGGGCTCGGTGCACAGCGCAGCGGCCTCGGCGGCGATCTGCTCGACCAGCAGGGTCTCGGCCTCGCTCTCGGGCGCGGCCAGCATGACGTCGATCACGCGGCAATGAATGCGCGGGCACTCCTGCCCGATCACCTTGGCGATGCCCAGCAGCGTGGCCTTCTCGGGGCACAGCGCCTCGGCGCCGGTGATGTCCTCGACCTGGTTGGCGACGATCGCGATCGGCAGCGTGGCAGTGGCCGCGCCGCCTCCATCGAGCGCCTGCACCAGCGCCAGCAGGCTGAAGAAGCCGCGCTCGAGCAGCTCGGGCTGCGGCTGCGCGGCCGGCACCTCGTCGAGGCACCAGAGGTGATGGATGGCGCCGACAGTGCCGAGCTCGGCCTCGACCTCGCGCAGCAATCGCGCATGGTCGTCGCGCTCGCCGGGACGCAAGGTCCAGCCTTCGCGGCCGGTGCGCGCGAACGAGAGGCCGCGCTGCGCCAGCGCCACCGCA
>NZ_JBZAYE010001041.1:0-1652 GCF_058244205.1 Variovorax sp. 20P10.2.4 | reverse complement strand
TGGCGCAGGCGGTCGACACCACGGCCGCCGGCGACACCTTCCTCGGCGCGCTCGCCACCGCACTGGGCGAGGGCCAGTCCTTCGACGAGGCCGTGCGCCTGGGCATTCGCGCCGCCGCGCTGTGCATCCAGCAGCCCGGCGCCCAGCCTTCCATCCCGCAGCGCGAAGCCGTGCTGCGCAGCCCCCTGCCTCCCGACTGGATTCCGCTGTGAAACGTACCGCCCTGCTGCACTCCGAACTGTCCCAGGTCATCGCCACCATGGGCCATGGCGACATGCTGGTGATCGGCGACGCCGGCCTGCCGATTCCCGACGGCCCGCGCCGCATCGACCTCGCGCTCACGCCCGGCGTGCCGCGCGTGGCCGAGGTGCTGAAGGCGGTGCTGAGCGAACTGCAGGTGGAGCGCGCGCTGCTCGCGCGCGAGGCGGTCGAGGGCCGCGCCACGGGCGAGCTGCCCGAATGGTGCGCGGGGCAACTCGCGGTCGTGCCCGAGACGGTGTCGCACGAGGAACTGAAACGCCTGAGCGCGCGCGCCAGGGCGGTGGTGCGCACGGGCGAATGCACGCCCTACGCGAACATCATCCTGTGCGCCGGCGTGACGTTCTAGGGCCTGTTCACACCCCAGCCGCTCACTCGAACTTGTAGTTCGCCCCCACCGGCTGCCCGACCCTGAGCATCTGCTCGATGCCCTGGATCACGATGCAGTTCATGCCGAAGGTGATGCCGCCGTCGACGCGCGGATCGGCGCGGTAGGTGCGCAGCGTGTCGTTGACCTCGGGGCTGCTCAGCGCGGTGGCCGGGTCGATGTCGGGAATGGGGCAGCGGGTGCAGGGCTTGACCGGCTGCAGCTGCGCGCCGTCCTCCGACCCGTCGGCTCCGCTGGCCACGTGCAGCATCTCGACGCGGTCCTCGTCGTGCGACTCGATGCCGGCCAGCACGATGTTGGGCCGGAAGCGCTCGATGCCCACCGGGCCATGGCCGTCGCGCGCCAGCCGCTCGTTGAGCTCGGCCAGCGAGCCCTCGCTGGCCACCAGCAGCGCGAAGCCGTCGGCGAACTGGGTCTGGGCCTCGATGCCGCCGGTCCACTTGAGGCTCGACAGCCGCTTGACCTCGGGATCGAAGCGCGCCAGCCGCAGCTTCTGCGGCTTGCCGGGCTCGGAGAGGAAGTCGCTGAACCACTGGGCCGCGATGTCGCCCATGTCGTAGGCATCGACCTCGTCCTTCCAGACCCGCACCCGCATCGGCTGCTCGACCCGGTCGAAGGCCAGGTGCAGCGCCAGCATGCCGGGAGCGCGCAGCACCACCTCGGTGTGCTTCATCTGCGGCTTGATCAGCGCCATGCGCGGCAGCTGCCGCTGCGTGACGAACTCGCCCTCTTCGTCGACCACCATCCAGGCCCGGTCGAACTCGAGGCCGGTCTCGGTCAGCAGCGCTTCGGGCAGCTCGACGCCGGCGCACGACTTGACGGGGTACACGAACAGGCGCGCGATGGTGGCCTGGAGATCGAAATCTGTCACGGGGGCTCCTCGGATGGGGGCTCGATTGTCCTCGCTCCCGGCATACCCCCAATGGCCGGTTTCCCCACGGGGCCGGCCACAAGAGCGTCCTCCTACAATGCCGCGATGGCCCTCCCCCCCGAAGTCTGTATCCGC
>NZ_JBZAYE010001040.1:0-1659 GCF_058244205.1 Variovorax sp. 20P10.2.4 | reverse complement strand
CATCGATCGCGACCCGCTGCGCCACCATGCCGCCCATCGAGTGGCCCAGCAGCGAGAAGCGCTCCCAGCCCAGTGCATCGGCCAGCGCGAGGGCGTCGGCCGCGATCTCCGCGATCGTGTGCCGGCCCTCGATGGCGCGCGAGGCGCCATAGCCGCGGTAGTCGGGGAAGGCGTAGGTGAAGGCCTGCTCGTCGAGCAGCGCATAGGTCGGCGCCCAGGCGTGGTGGTCGCCGAACCAGCCGTGCAGGACCATCACGCGCTGCGGGCCGTGGCCCCGGATCTCGTGGCCCAGTGTCATGTGTGTCTCCTTCGTGTCGAGAATGAGGGTGGCCTCAATCGACCTTGATGCCCGCGGTGGCGATCACCTTGGCCCATCGCGCCGATTCGCTCGCGATGATGCCCGCGAACCGGGCCGGCGTGCCGGCGATCGGTTCGACGGTCTGGTCGTTGAGTTGCCGGCGCACCTCGGGATCGGCCAGCACCTTGCGCAACTCGGCCGCCAGCCGGTCGATCACGGCACCCGGCGTGCCCGCGGGCGCATGCAGGCCGAACCACAGGGCGGCGTCGAAGTCGGCGATGCCCTCCTCGGCGAAGGTCGGCACCTGCGGCAGGGCCGCCATGCGCTGCCGGCCGATCACCGCCAGCGCCTTGACCCGGCCGGCCTGGATCTGTGCCAGCACCGGCGCCGCGGGCGTGAAGGCCAGGTCCACGCGGCCCGCGACCACGTCGGTCAGCGCCTGGGCGCTGCCCTTGTAGGGCACATGGGTCAGCTGCACCTGGGCCGCCTGGTTGAAGGCCTCGCCATAGAGATGGGTGAAGGTGCCGTTGCCCGAGGAACCGTAGCTGAACTTGCCGGGCGCCGCGGCGGCCGCGGCGATCAGGTCCTTCACCGTGCGCGCGGGAAGGTCGGCGCGCGCGATCAGCACCGAAGGCGCCTCGGCCAGCAGGCTCACCGGCGCCAGGTCCTTGACGAAGCTGAAGCGCGGGTTCGGGTACAGGCTGGGATTGATGACGTTCGCGGTGGTGCTCAGCAGCAGCGTGTGGCCGTCCGGCGCGGCATGGGCCACGGCCTCGGCGGCGATGCTGCTGCCGGCACCGGGCCGGTTCTCCACGATCACGGGCTGGCCCAGGCCCTGCGACAGGCGCGGGCCGAGGATGCGCACGATCAGGTCGCCGGTGCTGCCGGCCGGAAAGCCCACGATCACGCGCACCGGCTTGTCGGGGTAGGCGGCGGAGGCGGACCCGCAGGCGAGGGCCAGCATGAAGGCCGCCACCAGGGGCGCGAAGGACGCGAAGGGCGTGAAAGAGGCGAGGAATGGAATCCGCATGGCGATGTCTCCTTCTTGTGATGGTCGACCGCGCCGCTTCGGCGCCGCCGTTCAGCGCGAACCGAGCACGTTGGCCAGCAGGCTCGCGCCGTGGAGTACGGCGTTGGCTTCGTGATGGCGCGGCGCGCTCGCGAGGAACTGCTTGACGGCCTGCACGGCCGGCGCCGGAAAGGACAGCAGCCGCCGCACCAGCGCCTCGCCTTCGGCGCGCAGGCTGCCGGCGTCGACCACGCGCCCGACGATGCCCGCGGCCAATGCCGCCTCGGCATCGATGGGCTCGGCGCCGAACACCAGGTGCGCGAGCGCCTTGGCCGGCATGCGGTCGAGCAGC
>NZ_JBZAYE010000104.1:0-17036 GCF_058244205.1 Variovorax sp. 20P10.2.4 | reverse complement strand
CCGTCGGCTGCGCGGGCCCGCGCCCGCGAACCAGCAGCTGGCCGCCGAGGCGCGACTCCAGTTCCGCGATCTGCACGGTGACGGTGGGGGCCGCCAGGTGCAGCGCGCGCGCCGCATTGGCCAGCGACCCGAGGTCGGCGATGGCGACCAGGGTGCGCAGATGGTCGAGGCTCAGTTCCCGCATCGCGCTAATTTATCTTTTTTGAATCCGGGGTTCCATATATTTAGCTGGAGCCATCGCGGCCTCGTCCCTACGATCTCGCTCCATGGACCTCAACCTCTTCATCGACGGCGATCAGGGCACCACCGGCCTCGATCTGCAGAACCGGCTGCGCGGCGGGGAATTCCGCATCCGCACCTTGCCCACCCATCTGCGCAAGGACCCGGCCGCGCGTCGCGCCGCGCTCAACGAGGCCGACATCGCGATCCTGTGCCTGCCCGATGCCGCGGCGCGCGACGCGGTGGCGATGATCGAGAACCCGTCGGTGCGCGTCATCGATGCGAGCTCGGCGCATCGCACCAGCCCCGGCTGGGTCTACGGCTTGCCGGAGCTGGCTGCCGGGCAGGGCGAACGCATCGCCTCGGCATCGCGGGTCACGAATCCCGGCTGCTATCCCACGGCCGCGATCGCGCTGCTGCGGCCGCTGACGGACGCGGGTCTGCTGCCTGCCGACTATCCGCTGGTCATCCACGCCGTCTCGGGCTATTCGGGCCAGGGCAGGGCGGGCGCCGAAGCGCACGAGGCCGGGGCGGGCGCGCATTCATTGACGGTCTATGGGTTGGGGCTCGAACACAAGCACGTGCCGGAGATCGAGGCCTACGCCGGCCTGTCGCAGCGGCCCCTCTTCGTGCCGGCCTACGGCAGCTATCGGCAGGGGATCGTGCTGACGATCGGGTTGCATGCGCGGCTGCTTCCCGCCGGCGTGTCGGGTGCGCGCATCCATGAGTGTCTGGCCGAGCGCTATCTGGATGCGGCGCATGTGCGGGTGCTGCCGATGTCTGCCGATGCGCCTTCGACCGAGCTGGATCCGCAGATCCACAACGGCACGAACGACATGAGCCTGGCGGTGGCTTTCAACGAGCGCACGGGGCAGGTCGTGTTGAGCGCGGTGCTCGACAACCTGGGCAAGGGGGCCGCGGGGGCGGCGGTGCAGAACCTGCGGTTGATGGCCGGGGCGCTGGCGCCCGCCCTGTAGCGCCGGTGACCGCCCGGGCCCCGAAGCTCAGCGCCCCGCCGGAATCTCGAACACGAAGCAGGTCGTCGTGGCATGCGCATACAGCGTGCCATCGGCGCCCACCAGCCGCGCCTCCGCCGTCGCGAGCTGCCGCCCGCAGTGGATCACCTTGCCCTCGGCGCGCACGCGCTGCACCTTGGGCGTGAGGCCCTTCACGTAGTTCACGCCGAGTTCGGCCGTGGTGTAGCTGCGGCCGGGCGGCATCATGGTGTGGACCGAGCAGCCGAGCGCGGAGTCGAGCAGGGTGGCGACCCAGCCGCCGTGGATGGTGCCCAGCGGATTCAGGTGCTGCGGCAGCGGGGTGCCCTGGAAGATCGCGACGCCGGGGCTGATCGAGATGACGGTGAAGTCGAGCGTCTTGGCGATGGCGGCATAGGGGATGTCGCCGCGCAGCATGGCCTGCATGATCTCGAGGCCGGTCTTGCCGCTCACCTGCTCGGGGCGGGCCACGCCGGGGCCCGGGCCGGCTTCGAGCTTCGCGATGATGTCCCGCTCCTCGGCAAGCCAGGTCTCGAGCAGGTTCTGGGGTTCGGTCATGCGGTCATTCCTCCAATTGGTTGCATATGCAATAGTTGCAGCTACAATAATAGCCCATGGACGCCCCCACCAAGCCACGCGGCTGCACCAGTTTCAAGGTGCGCCAGCTCTCGCGCCGCCTCTCGCAGCACTATGACGCGGAGGTGTCGCGCAGCGGACTCAAGACCACGCAGTACTCGCTGCTGTCGCATCTGGCGCGGCTCGGTCCCTCGCGCCCGGTCGACCTGGCGGGCGAACTCAAGATGACGCCCTCGACGCTGAGCCGCAACCTGCAGCCGCTGATCGCCGCGGGCTGGATCGCGCAGGGCGCGGGCGCCGATGCGCGCAGCCGCCTGGTGCAGCTCACCGACAGCGGCGAGGCCAAGCGCCGCGAGGCGCTGGCCCACTGGAAGACGGCACAGCAGAAGCTCAATGCGCTGCTGGGCGTGGAGCGCGTGCTCGCGCTGCACCTGCTGATCGACGAATCGCTCGAGCTGCTCGGCGCGGACGACCAGGCCTGCGAGCTGGACTGACGCGCAGCCGCACCCGCTTCCCATTCTTCGCACTCCCCATTCGCCCGCAGGCCCCGCGGTCCAGGCCCCTCTTTTCTCCCATTCCTCCATTCCCATTCCTCCAGAGGTCCCATGTTCGCCACCCAAGTCTCCGCATGGCTGCAGCGCCGCGGCATCCACTACGGATGGATCGTCGCCGCCATCACCTTCCTGACCATGCTGACGATGTCGGCCGCGCTGGGCCTGCCCGGCGCGATGCTGCAGCCGCTCGGCAAGGAGTTCGGCTGGAGCACCGAGCAGATCTCGTCCTCGCTCGCGCTGCGCTTCGCGCTGTTCGGCCTGATGGGTCCGTTCGCCGCGGTGCTGATGGAGCGCTGGGGCCTGCGCGCGGTGATCTGCACCGGCCTCGCGCTGGTCGGCCTGGGCATGGCGCTGGTGACGATGGCCTCGCAGCTGTGGCAGCTGTTCGTGCTGTGGAGCCTGATGCTGGGCCTGGGCACCGGCATGACGGCGCTGGTGCTCGGCGCGGTCGTGGCCAACCGCTGGTTCGTGGCGCGCCGCGGGCTGGTGGTGGGCATGCTCACGGCGAGCTCGGCCACCGGCCAGCTCGCGTTCCTGCCGGTCGCGGCCTGGATGATCGAGCACTGGGGCTGGCGCTCGGCCATCGTGCCGATCGTGGTCGGCAGCCTGCTGATCGGCGTGCTGGCGCTGTGCCTGATGCGCAACCGGCCGTCCGACGTCGGCCTGCGTCCCTTCGGTGAAGCCCCCGATGCGCCGCAGGCACCGGCCGCGCCCGCCGCGGCGATCACCTTCGCCACGCCGTTCCGCGTGCTCAAGGAGGTCGCGACCAACCGCACCTTCCTGATCCTCGCCGCCACCTTCTTCATCTGCGGCCTGAGCACCAACGGCCTGGTGCAGACCCACTTCATCTCGCTGTGCGGCGACAACGGCATGGGCGCGGTGCCCGCGGCCTCGGTGCTCGCGATGATGGGCGCCTTCGACTTCGTGGGCACGATCCTCTCGGGCTGGCTGTCCGACCGCTACGACAACCGCAAGCTGCTCTTCTGGTATTACGGCCTGCGCGGGTTGTCGCTGTTCTGGCTGCCGCATTCGGAATTCACCATCTACGGCCTGGGCCTGTTCGCGATGTTCTACGGCCTCGACTGGATCGCGACCGTGCCGCCCACGGTCAAGCTCGCGGGCTCCACCTTCGGCCCGGCCAAGGTCGGCATGGTGTTCGGCTGGGTGTTCGCCGCGCATCAGCTCGGCGCCGCCACCGCGGCCTATGGCGCGGGCTTCGCGCGCACGCTGCTGCTGACCTACACCCCGGCGCTCTACGTCGCCGGCGCGGCCTGCCTGCTGGCGGCGCTGATGGTGATGGCGATCCGCCGCCCGGCGGCGCCCAAGGCTGGCGGCGCACCCGCCACGCCTTCCGCCGCGGGCCAGCCCGCCACGGCCCGCGCCTGATCGTCCCCACGCCACGGAGCCCCCGGCCATGACCGCTTCCGCCGCCGATCTCGATCCGCGCACCCGCCGCCTGCTCGAGGCGCCCATCGTTCCCACGCTGCTGAAGCTGGCCGCGCCCAACGTCCTCGTGATGGTGGCGCAGGCCTCGGTCGGCCTGATCGAGACCTACTTCGTCGGCAAGCTCGGCACCGACGCGCTGGCCGGCATGGCGCTGGTGTTCCCGATCGTGATGCTGATGCAGATGACCTCGAGCGGCGCCATGGGCGGCGGCATCTCCTCGGCCATCGCGCGCGCGCTCGGCGCGCGCCGCCGCGCCGATGCCGACTCGCTGGTGTGGCATGCGATCGTCATCGCGCTGGGCTTCGGCGTGCTGTTCTCGCTCGCGCTGCTGTTCGGTGGCCGCTGGCTCTACGGGATCATGGGCGGCAGCGGCCCGGCGCTCGAGGCGGCCCTGACCTATTCCAACTGGGTGTTCTCGGGCGCGGTGCTGGTGTGGCTGTTCAACTCGCTGTCGGCCATCCTGCGCGGCACCGGCAACATGGCGGTGCCGGCCAACGTCACGGTGGTGGGCGTGGTGTTCCTGATCCCCGCCTCGCCGCTGCTGATCTTCGGCTGGGGCCCGCTGCCGGGCATGGGCATCGCGGGCGGCGCGATGGCGCTGCTGCTCTATTACCTTCTGGGCTCGATCGCGCTGATCGTCTACCTGCGCTCGCCGCGCAGCCTGCTCAAGCCCGCGCTGGCGGCGCTCAAGCTGCGCTGGCCCTTCTTCCGCGACATCCTGCGCGTGGGCCTCGTGGGCACGGTGTCGACCGTGGCCACCAACCTGTCGATCGGCATCGCGACCGCGCTCACCGGCCACTTCGGTCCCGAGGCCCTGGCCGGCTACGGCACGGCCTCGCGGCTCGAGTACCTGCTGGTGCCGCTGGTGTTCGGCCTGGGCGCGCCGCTGGTCGCGATGGTCGGCACCTGCATGGGCGCGGGCCAGCGCGAGCGCGCGCTGCGCGCCACCTGGATCGGCGCCGCGCTGGCCTTCACGCTGGCCGAGACCATCGGCCTGCTGGCGGCGTTCTTCCCACGGCCGTGGCTGATGCTGTTCGGCCACGACACCGCGATGCTCGACACCGGCATCCACTACCTGCGCGTGGTGGGTCCGCTCTATGGTTTCTTCGGCGTCGGCCTGGTGCTGTACTTCGCCTCGCAGGGCGCGGGCCGGCTGCTGTGGCCGGTGATCGGCAACCTCGCGCGGCTGGCCGTGGCGGGCATCGGCGGCTGGCTGGCGCTGCGCTGGGGCGCGGGGCTCACGGGCGTGTTCGCGGCCCAGGGCATCGCCCTCGTGGTCTACGGCCTGGTCATCGGCTCGGCGATCGCGGGTGGCGCCTGGTTCGGCCGCGTCGGCTGGCCGCGCACCACCAGCGGGCTGCTGCGGCGCATGGCGCAGGCCTGAAGCGTTTTTCTCGTCCAACTTCGAAAGGGCTCCCATGAACATCAAGGATTCGGTCGTCTTCATCACCGGCGCCAACCGCGGCCTGGGGCTCGCCTTCGCCAAGGCCGCGCTCGCGGCCGGTGCGCGCAAGGTCTACGGCGCCGCGCGCGACCCCCAGACCATCACCTTGGCCGGGGTGGTGCCGGTGGCGCTCGACGTGACCCAGCCGGCGCAGATCGAGGCCGCGGTGCGCGCCTGCGGCGACGTGTCGGTGCTGGTCAACAACGCCGGCATCTCGCGCGGCTCGAACCTGCTCGGGCCCGACTCGGTGGCGGCCGCGCGCGCCGAGCTCGAAACCAACTTCTTCGGCCCCTGGGCGCTGTCGCGCGCCTTCGCGCCGGTGCTGGCGGCCAACGGCGGCGGCGCCATCGTCAACGTGCTGTCGGCGCTGGCCTGGACCACCTTCCCGAGCGTGGCGACCTACAGCGCGACCAAGTCCGCGGCCTGGTCGCTGAGCAACGGCCTGCGCAACGAGCTCGCGGGCCAGGGCACGCAGGTGGTCAGCGTGCACGTGGGCTACATGGACACCGACATGGCGGCGCACGTCGATGCGCCGAAGACCTCGCCCGACGAGGTGGCGCGGCTGGCCTACGAGGGCGTGGAGCAGGGCCTGCCCGAGGTGCTGGCCGATGCGATCTCGCGCGGGCTCAAGCAGGGTTTCTCGAGCGACACGCCGCCTTACGCGCAGGTGCCCGCGGCCTGAATGCGGCGGCCATGAAAAAGCCGGGCGCGAGGCCCGGCTTTTTCGTTTCTGGAGACGACCGCGTCAGTAGCGGTACGGATTGTTGGGCCGGCGGTCGTAGCGGTTCGGCACGCCGTCGCGGTCGTTGTCGTGGCGCCCGTAGCGGCGGCCTTCGTAGCGGTCATGGCGGTAGTAGCGGTCGCCGCGGTGGTAGCCCGGGTGGTAGTGGGGCGGCGGCGGGGGCGCGTAGTAGCGGCGGTCGTAGTGGCGATGCGGCGGCGCCGGGGTCACGTAGACCTGGGCCTGGATGAAGGGGCCGCTCTGCGCCTGGGCCGGAGCGCTGATCGCCGCCAGCGAGAGAAGGGCCGCGGCGCCGAATGCGTAGGTGAGCTTTTTCATGGCAACTCCAGGGGAGTGGTTGTTGATGGGTGTCATCCTCCCGCGTTCATGTCAACGCTGTGTAAGGCGCGGGCGAAATCCGATGAAGCGCTGTAACGCCGGGGCGTAGGACTTCGCTCACGGCGACCGGGCGGATTCTGCCCGCGCGAATGCCGCGTCCAGCGCAAGACGTAACGCGCCGCGGCCACCGCCGCAAGGCAATTGAAAGCACGGGAAACGCCTCGACACAAAGAGGCCGCCGCTGTCGCCGCACGGCGACAGGAACGCGGTGCGAACAGGCTCAGCCGCGCGGCGCGGGCAGCATGCGCCGCAGCGCTTCGAAGAACAGGTCGGACTGCTCGCGCTCGCCCTGGATCTGCGCCGCCACGCGCGCGGCCAGTTCGCGGTTCACGGGTGCCAGCGGGCGGCCCGTCGACTGCGCGATCACCTGGTGCAGGCAGGCGCGCTCGAGGTAGTAGAGATCGTCGTAGGCATGGGCGATGGTGGCGCCCGCCACGATCACGCCGTGGTTCGCGAGGAAGGCCACGTCCTTGCCCGCCATCGCGCGCGCGATGCGCTCGCCCTCGGCATCGTCGAGCGCCAGGCCGTTGTATTCGCGGTCGACGGCGATGCGGTCGATGTAGCGCATCGCGTTCTGGCTCGCGGTCGGATCGAGCGCGCGGTCGACCGTGATGGTGAGCGCGGTGGCATAGGGCATGTGGCAGTGCAGCACCACCGCATGGCCCGCGATGCGGTGCACCGCGCCGTGGATGAAGAGCGCGGTGGGCTCCACGCGATGGCGGCCCGCGAGCACCTCGCCGTGCACGTCGATCAGCACGATGTCGTCGGCGCCGATCTCGCTCCAGTGCAGGCCGCGCGGGTTGATCAGGTAGCGGTCCTGCCGGCCCGGCAGCATCACGCTGAAGTGGTTGCACACCCCTTCCGACAGCCCGTGGTGGGCGGCGGCGCGCAGCGCGAGCGCGAGGTCTTCGCGCAGCTGGCGCACTTCGGGGCTGGCGTAGTCGGCATCGGCGGACATCGTGATCCTCTGGTGTTCTGCGTGGGGAAATCGAATCAGGCGCGCGTCGTGCCGGTGTAGGCGGCGACGAAGCGCTGCGCATCGTCGCGCACGGCCTGCGCGCTCTTGCCGGGCTTGAACAGCGCCGAGCCGATGCCGAAGCCGGCGGCGCCGGCCTCGCGCCATTCGTTCATGTTCGAGGGCGTGATGCCGCCCACGGGCATCAGCGCCGTGCCGCGCGGCAGCACGGCCAGCAGCGCCTTCACCACCGCGGGCGAGGCCAGCTCGGCCGGGAACAGCTTGAGCCCGGTGGCGCCCGCGGCGAGCGCGCCGAAGGCCTCGGTCGGCGTCATCACGCCGGGCAGGCAGACCAGGCCCAGGCGGGCGGCCTCGCGCACCACCGCGGCATCGAAATTCGGCGACACGATCAGTTCGCCGCCGGCGGCCTGCACCTCGCGCACCTGTTGCGCATCGAGCACCGTGCCGGCACCGACCAGTGCCTGCGGGAAGCGCGCGCGCAGCCGCGCGATGCTGTCGAGCGGCTGCGGCGAATTGAGCGGCACCTCGAGCAGCTGGAAGCCGGGCTCGACGATGGCGTCGCCGACGGCATCGGCTTCATGCGGCTCGAGCCCGCGCAGGATGGCCACCAGCGGCAAGGTGCGCAGGGCGGCGTCGAATTTGTCGAAGGGCGTGGTCATGATGGGGTGGCGGAGGAATCGAGGAAGCCGGACAGCGCATGCAGCCCGGCCCAGGTGGCTTCGGCGCCCAGCGAGCGCGTGGCCGTGCCGCTGGCGCGCAGCGCGAGCGCATAGCGCTGGGTGAGGGCGGGCGAGCCGATCAGCACCACCTCGCCCGCGGCCTGCAGCGACTGGGTGCGCAGCTCCTCGCCGATCAGCAGGCCCGAGAGATAGCTCGCGAGCTCGGCGCGCGGCATGCGATCGAACAGCGCCAGCGTGCGCGCGCCGAAGGCGTTGTGCAGCAGGCCCTGGCCGTTGTCGGCACGGGTCACGCCCTCGACGAAGGCGGCCTCGTCGAGCGGCGCCGACGCATCGAGCGTGCGCGAAAGAATCGAGTGCTGGCTCAGCAGCGCATAGAACTCGCCGGTCATGAAGGTGCGGAAACCGGTCACGCGGCCCTTCTTCACCATGGCCCACTTGTTGTGCGTGCCCGGCAGCACGAACAGGCCCTCGTCGCGCCCCAGCAGCGACAGCGCGCCGAAGATCTGCACCTCCTCGCCGCGCATCACGTCGGGCACGCCGTCGTGCTCGTCGCGCAGGCCCGGCACCATCGCGATGCGCCGGCCGGGAATGGCGTCGATGGCGATGATGCTGCGGCCGACCTCGACGCGGCCCGCGGGGCAGGCGCAGTAGGGCGCCTCGACCCAGCCCTGCTTGCTGCCGGCCATGCCCGAGATCAGGCAGCGCGCGCCGCTCTCGCGCATCCAGTCGCCGAACAGCTGCTCGAACACCGCGGGGAATCCGCCCGCCGGCACCGCGAGGATGCCGCGCGCGTCGCTGCGCTCCTCGCGCACCGTGCCGTCGGCCGCGATCAGCGCGCCGCGCAGCGAGCTCGTGCCCCAGTCGACCGCGACCAGCGGACCCGTCATCGCCGCCATCAGTGGTTGTCGCGTGGCACGAAGGCACCGCGGCGGCCGCGCAGGAACGAGAGGTCGGCGCCTTCGTCGGCCTGCAGCACGGTGTCGACGTAGAGCTTCCAGTAGCCCGAATCGAGCGGTGCCTTCGGCGCGACCCAGGCGGCGCGCCGGCGCGCCAGTTCCTCGTCGCTCACGTGCAGGTGCAGCTTGCGGTTCGGCACGTCGAGCTCGACGATGTCGCCGTCCTGTACCAGTGCCAGCGGACCGCCGGCCGCCGCCTCGGGCGCGGTGTGCAGCACCACGGTGCCGTAGGCGGTGCCGCTCATGCGCGCGTCGCTGATGCGGACCATGTCGGTGATGCCCTTGCGCAGCACCTTGGGCGGCAGCGGCATGTTGCCGGCCTCGGCCATGCCGGGGTAGCCCTTGGGGCCGCAGTTCTTGAGCACCATCACGCAGTGCTCGTCGATGTCGAGGTTCTCGTCGTCGATGCGGCGGTGCAGGTCGTCGGCGCTCTCGAACACCACCGCGCGGCCCTTGTGCACCAGCAGTTCGGGCGTGGCCGCGCTGGGCTTGATGATCGCGCCGTTGGGCGCGAGGTTGCCGCGCAGCACGCAGATGCCGGCCTTGTCCTTGAAGGGCTCGGCCTGGGTGCGGATCACCTGCGGGTTGTAGTTCTCGGCGTCCTTCACGTTCTCCCACACGCTGCGGCCGGTGACGGTGAGGATGTCCTTGTGCAGGTGGTCGGCGATCTCCTTGATCACCACCGGCAGGCCGCCGGCATAGCAGAAGTCCTCCATCAGGAACTGGCCCGAGGGTTGCAGGTTCAGGATGCAGGGCAGCTCGGAGGCCAGGCGGTCGAAGTCGTCGAGCGTGAGCTCGACGCCGATGCGCCCGGCGATCGCCAGCAGGTGGATCACGAAGTTGGTCGAGCCGCCGATCGCGGCGTTGACCTTGATCGCGTTCTCGATCGCCTGGCGCGTGAGGATCTTCGACATGTTCAGGTCTTCGTGGACCATGCCGACGATGCGCCGGCCTGCTTCGCGCGCGAGCACGTTGCGGCGGCCGTCGACGGCCGGGTAGGCCGCGTTGCCCGGCAGGCCGATGCCCAGCGACTCGACCATGCTGGCCATGGTGCTAGCGGTGCCCATCGTCATGCAGTGGCCGTGGCTGCGGTGCATGCAACTCTCGGCCTCGAAGAAGTCCTGCAGCTTGAGCGTGCCGGCGCGCACCTGCTCGCTCATCTGCCACACGCCGGTGCCCGAGCCCAGCTCCTGGCCGCGCCACTTGCCCGACAGCATCGGGCCGCCCGACACGCCGATGGTCGGCAGGTTGACGCTGGCCGCGCCCATCATCAGCGCGGGCGTGGTCTTGTCGCAGCCCATGAGCAGCACCACGCCGTCGAGCGGATTGCCGCGGATGCTTTCCTCCACGTCCATGCTCGCGAGGTTGCGATAGAGCATGGCGGTGGGGCGCAGCAAGGTCTCGCCGAGCGACATCACGGGGAACTCGAGCGGGAAGCCGCCGGCCTCGTAGACGCCGATCTTCACCTGCTCCGCGAGCGTGCGGAAGTGCGAGTTGCAGGGCGTGAGTTCGCTGAAGGTGTTGCAGATGCCGATGACCGGGCGGCCGTCGAACTGGTCGTGCGGCACGCCCTTGCCCTTCATCCAGCTTCGGTAGATGAAGCCGTCGCGGTCGTGTCGTCCGAACCACTGCTGGCTGCGCAGCTCTTCGGGATTCTTCTTCTTGGGAGGGGTGCTCATCGAGGGTGTCTCCGGTTGCGGGAAGGCGCCGCGGGGTCAGGGTTTGTCCTGCCGAACCGCATTTTCAATCATCATATGATAAGCGCGCTGTCCTGGCGGGGCGCTCAGGGTTTCCGAGCGAGCGGGGCGCGCCGGGCGGCCTTGGCCGCGTCGCACAACCAACGGCTTCGCATGATCAAGAACGTCCACGGCAACACGGTCGATCGGCTCGGCAGCGACATCGTCGCGGGCCGCTACGCACCCGGCGCCGCGATCCCGCCCGAGCCGATCCTGTGCGAGGAACTCGGCGTGAGCCGCACCGTGGTGCGCGAATCCATCAAGTCGCTGATCGCCAAGGGCCTGGTCACCACCGGCCCCAAGGTCGGCACGCGCGTGCAGCCGCCCGACCAGTGGAACTGGTTCGATGCCGACGTCATCGTGTGGCAGACGCAGGCCGGCCTGTCGATCGAATTCCTGCGCGACCTGCAGGACCTGCGCCGCGTGGTCGAGCCGGCCGCGGTGGCGCTGGCCGCCTCGCGCGCCACGCCCGAGGACATCGCCGACATGGAGGAGGCCTACGCCGGCATGAAGCAGGCCATCGAGTTCGGCGGCGACTACATCACGCCCGACCTGCGCTTCCACCAGGGGCTGATCCGCTCCAGCCACAACCGCATGCTGGTGCAGATGAGCCGCGCGCTCGGCGCGCTGCTGCGCACCAGTTTCGAGATCTCGACCACGCGCAAGAACGGTCCCGCGAGCTCGCTGCCGCTGCACCGCGCGGTGCTCGACGCGGTGATCGCGCGCAACCCGGCACGCGCCGAGAAGGCGGTGCTGGTGCTGATCGACGGCGCGCGCCAGGACATCGAGACCGTGCTGGCCTCGCGCCGCAAGATCCCGCGCATCAGCCGACCCGCGACCCAGCTCAAGGCCTTCGCGCTCTAGCAGGCGAAGGCGACGAGGCGGCAGGAGGCCGCGCGCGCAGCCGCGCAACGACGGAACAAGCGAACAACAACACAAGGGCAACAGGAGACATCGAATGAAGAGGTTGATCGACGGATTCTTCCGGGTGCTGGAATTCCTCGTGGTCGCATGCATGGTGGCGATGGTCGTCATGGTGTTCGGCAACGTGGTGCTGCGCTATGGCTTCAACTCGGGCATCACGGTGTCCGACGAGATGTCGCGCTACTGCTTCATCTGGCTCACCTACATCGGCGCCATGGTCGCGATGCGCGACGGCGCGCACCTCGGCGTCGACACGCTGATCCGCCGCCTTCCGCGGCTGGGCAAGACCATCTGCTTCGTGCTCAACCAGCTGCTCATGCTGTTCTGCAACGTGCTGTTCTTCATGGGCACCTTCGAGATGCACGAGCTGCAGCGCACCAACGTCTCGCCGGTGGTCGGCATCTCGATGATCTGGGTCTACGGCATCGGCTACGTGGTGTCGGTGGTGATGGGCATCATCAACCTCAACAAGCTGTGGCGCCTGGCCACCGGCCGCGTCTCCGACGAGGAGCTGGTGCAGGTGATGGAGTCGGAGGACGTGGCGCACGAGCCCGCCCCCGCTACCGCTTCGGGCACCGCGGGAGGTGCGCGATGACGGTCACGGTCTTCATCGTCTCGCTGCTCGCCGCCATGGCGATCGGCATGCCGATCGCCTATGCGCTGCTGGTCTGCGGCGTCTCGCTCATGGGCTGGCTGGCCTACACCGGCGGCCTGCCGGCCTTCGACAGCCAGATCATCGCGCAGCGCTTCGTCGACGGCGCCGACAACTTCCCGCTGCTGGCCGTGCCCTTCTTCCTGCTGGCCGGCGAATTCATGACGGCGGGCGGGCTGAGCCGGCGCATCGTCGACATGGCGATGGCCTGGGTCGGCCATTTCCGCGGCGGCCTGGGCTACGTGGCGGTGGTGGCCGCGATCATCATGGCCTCGATCTCGGGCTCGGCCGTGGCCGACACGGCGGCGCTCGCGGCGCTGCTGATCCCGATGATGAACCGCGCGGGCTACGACACCAACCGCTCGGCCGGCCTGATCGCCGCGGGCGGCATCATCGCGCCGGTGATCCCGCCGTCGATCGGCTTCATCGTCTTCGGCGTGGCGGGCAACGTCTCGATCACCAAGCTCTTTCTCGCCGGCATCGTGCCGGGCATCCTGATGGGCGCGGCCATCGGCATCGCCTGGTGGATCGTGGCGCGCCGCGACAAGGTGCAGGCCGCGCCGCGCGTGCCCTTCGGCGAGCGGCTGGCGATCACCGCGCGCGGCAGCCTCGCGCTCGCGCTGCCGGTGGTGATCATCGGCGGCATGAAGTTCGGCATCTTCACGCCGACCGAGGCGGCCGTGGTGGCGGCGGTGTACTCGTTCGTGGTCGGCATGTTCGTCTACGGCGAGCTCAAGGTCTCGATGCTCTACCGCCTCACGCTGGCGGCCGGCAAGACCACCGCGGTCGTGATGTTCCTGGTGGCCGCGGCCATGGTCAGCGCCTGGCTCATCACGGTGGCCGACATCCCGGGCGAGGTCACGCGGATGCTCGAGCCCTTCATGGGCAACAAGACGCTGCTGATGCTGATGATGATGGTGCTCATCGTGATCGTGGGCACCGCGCTCGACTTCACGCCCACCGTGCTGATCCTCACGCCGGTGCTGATGCCGGTGGTGCTCAAGGCCGGCATCGACCCGGTGTACTTCGGCGTGCTATTCATCATGAACAACGCCATCGGCCTGATCACGCCCCCGGTGGGCACCGTGCTCAACGTGGTGTGCGGCGTGGCGCGCATCACCATGGACGATGCCTTCAAGGGCGTGATGCCCTTCCTGATCGCGCAGCTCATCGTGCTGTTCGCGCTGGTGTTCTTCCCGCAGATCGTCACCGTGCCGCTGTCGTGGTGGCTGGCGCGCTGAGGGCGTTTCGCAGAGTTTCCCGTCCGTTCGTTCATCACCCAAGAAGTAGGAGACACAGACCATGATCCAGCGCAGAACCCTCATGGCGGCAGCGACCGCCGCGGCCCTGATGGCGGCCACGCCGGCCTTCGCCCAGTTCGCCGAACGCACCATCAAGTTCACCAACGGCGTGAACGAGGACCACCCGGTGGGCCTGGGCGTGAAGAAGATGCAGGAGGTGCTGGCGGCCAAGACCGGCGGCAAGATGAAGATCGTCGCCTTCTGGGGCGGCGCGGCCGGCGGCGACCTGCCGGCCACGCAGGCGCTGCGCGCGGGCACGCAGGAGATGGTGTGCACCTCGTCCTCGCCGCTGGTGGGCATCGTGAAGGAACTCGGCGTGTTCGACCTGCCGTTCCTGTTCAACAACGAGAAGGAAGCCGACGCGGTGCTCGACGGCCCGGCCGGCGAGTACTTCAACAAGAAGCTCGAGGCCGCGGGGCTGGTGAACCTGGCCTACTGGGAGAACGGCTTCCGCAACCTCACCAACAGCAAGCGGCCGGTGGCCAAGGTCGAGGACCTCGAGGGCATCAAGGTGCGCGTGATGCAGAACAACATCTTCCTCGACTCGTTCAAGACGCTGGGCACCAACGCCGTGCCGATGGCCTTCGGCGAGATCTTCACCGCGCTCGAGACGCGCACCATCGACGGCCAGGAGAACCCCTTCGTGACCATCGAGACCTCGAAGTTCAGCGAGGTGCAGAAGTACCTGAGCGTGACGCGCCATGCCTACACGCCGTTCCTCGTGCTCTACAGCAAGAAGCTCTGGGACCAGCTCAAGCCCGAGGAGCAGGCGGTGCTGCGCGAGGCCGCGGTCGAGGGCCAGAAGGTGGAGCGCGCCGCCAATCGCGCGCTCAACGAGAAGTCGCTCGCGAGCCTCAAGAAGACGATGACGGTCAACGAGGTCTCGCCGGCCGAGCAGAAGCGCATGCTCGACAAGGTGAAGCCGGTGTACGACAAGAACGTGCCGGCCATCGGCCCCGAGGCCGTCAACGTGGTGATGGATGCGCTGAAGAAGGCGCGCGGCGGCTGAGCCTTCCGCGGGCCGGCGGCGCTCGAGAGCGCGCCGGCCGTTCAGTCACCGCATCCCGAACCGCCATGAAGATCACGCAGCTCGAAACCATCCGCCTCGGCGAATTCCCCAACATCCTCTGGGTGCGCCTGCACACCGACGAAGGCCTGGTCGGCCTCGGCGAGACCTTCATGGGCGCCGAAGCGGTCGAGGCCTACCTGCACGAGTGGGGCGCCCACAAGCTGCTGGGCACCGACCCGCTGGCGATCGAGGCGCGCAACCGCGACCTCACGGGCTACCTGGGCTGGCGCGGGTCGGGCGTGGAGACGCGCGGCAACTCGGCCGTGGACATCGCGTTGTGGGACCTGTTCGGCAAGGCCGCGAACATGCCGGTGCACACCGCGCTCGGCGGCAAGAGCCGCGACGCGATCCGCATCTACAACACCTGCGCGGGCTACCAGTACATCCGCAGCGCCGCCAACCAGACCAGCTCCAACTGGGGCATCGGCAACGCGGCCGGCCCCTACGAGGACCTGCAGGGCTTCCTGCACCATGCCGACGAGCTGGCCGAGTCGCTGCTGTCGGAGGGCATCACGGCGATGAAGATCTGGCCCTTCGATCCGGCGGCCGAGCGCAGCCATGGCCAGTACATCAGCAACGCCGACCTCGATGCGGCGCTCGAGCCGTTCCGCAAGATCCGCGGCGCGGTCGGCAAGCGCATGGACATCATGGTCGAGTTCCACAGCCTCTGGCGGCTGCCGATGGCGCAGAAGATCGCGCGCGCGCTGCAGGAGTTCGACACCTTCTGGCACGAGGACGCGATCCGCATGGACAGCCTCGACCTGCTCAGGCAGTACGCGGTCGACTGCAAGGCGCTGGTCTGCGCCAGCGAGACGCTGAGCTACAAGTGGGGCTTCAAGGACTACCTGCAGACCGGCGTGGCCGGCGTCGCGATGCTCGACCTGAGCTGGTGCGGCGGCCTCACCGAGGCGCGCAAGATCGCGGCCATGGCCGATGCCTGGCAGCTGCCGGTGGCGCCGCACGACTGCACCGGCCCGGTGGTGTGGGCCGCGTCGACGCACCTGAGCCTGCATGCGCCCAATGCGCTGATCCAGGAGAGCGTGCGCGCCTTCTTCACGGGCTGGTACCAGGGCCTGGTGACCGAGCTGCCGAAGGTCGAGAACGGGATGATCAGCCTCAACGACAAGCCGGGGCTGGGGCTCGAGCTGCTGCCCGACCTGCACAAGCGCGCCGATGCGATGGTGCGGATCTCGAAGGCCTGAGCGGGCGCGCCTTCGTCTTCAGTCGGTGCGCAGCCGCAGCAGCGCGCGCACGAAGCCGTGGTCCGAGCGCGAGCGGTCGCGCCCTTCGTGCAGGTGGTCGTTGAAGTAGTCCACGCGCCGCACGTCGCCCAGGCTGTGGCGGCTGCCCGCGATGAACTCCTCGCTCACCAGGATCTGGTCGAGCACTTCCGGGTAGCCCTGGTGCACGTGCGAATAGGCCACGTCCTTCTTGAGCGCGGCCTCGCCCTGCATCTCGTAGGCATTGAACAGTGCCACGTCGCGCGCTGCCTTGTCGTAGGCCACCTCGGAAGTGGCGGCCACGAGCTGGGTGGTCACGCTGTGCGGGTTGTCGTTGAAGTCGCCCATCACCACCAGCGGCACGTTGGTGCCCTGCAGCAGGTCGATCACGATGCAGCGCAGGGCCGCGGCCTCGGCGCCGCGCATCAGCAGCGAGCGCAGCGAGGCCATCGCGCCCACCTTGCGGTCGTCGCGGTCCTCGAGGTGGTTGCCCTGCGCGTCCTGCAGGAACTTGGGCCGCTTCGACTTCAGGTGCACCGTCAGCACGTGAACCGCCTGGCCGTGCTTCATGCGCAGCGTGGCCAGCAGCGGCGGCCGCTCGAAGCGGGTGTGCGGTCCGAGGCCCGGCACCTCGACGCCGAAGCCCGGCGGGAAATCGACGAAGGACTGGATGCGGTCGACCTTGAGCCGCGTGGCGATGCCCACGCGCGGCGTGCCCTGCGCGCCGGGGCGCGGCGGCAGGCCGGGCTGCGCGGGCGTGTTCTCGGCACCGGGCACGGCCACGAAGTCGTAGCGCAGGCCGCTGCGGTGGAGGGCGGCCTTCAGCGCCGCCTCGTCCCAGACCTCCTGCACCGCGAGCACGTCGGCATTGAGCGCATGGAAGCGCTCGCCGAGCCAGTCGATCTTGCGTTCGTACTCGCGCTCGTTGTAGGCGTCCTGGTTCTCGTAGTACACGCGGTGCGGGTTCGCGAGATTGAGCAGATTGCAGGTGGCCACGAAGAGGGTGGCGAAGTTCGGCGGGATGTACTGCATGGCGACGATTGTGTCCGGAAGGTGTTCCGGCGCCATGCAGACATGAAAAAGGGCGCCGAAGCGCCCTCTGTTCTGTCTGCGTCGTGCCTCAGCGGCCGAACGAACGGCCACCGCCGCCGCCCGAGCGGCCACCACC
>NZ_JBZAYE010001039.1:0-1668 GCF_058244205.1 Variovorax sp. 20P10.2.4 | reverse complement strand
GCGAAGGCGTGCAGCCCGGCCTGCTCGCGCGCATCCGCAGCCGCCTCGGGCTGCTGTCCTCGGGATCGCGCGCCTGATGCGCCGCGATCCGCCCTGCATGACCCCAACCGATTCCGACTGAGCGTGGAGCACAAGATCCTTTTCACCGGCACCATGGGCGCCGGCAAGACCACCGCCATCGCGGCGGTGAGTGAGATTCCGCCGGTCAGCACCGAGGTGCGCAACAGCGACACCTCGGTCGCCAAGGCCACCACCACCGTCGGCCTGGACTACGGCGAGCTCACGCTCGACAACGGCGAGAAGCTGCGCCTGTACGGCACGCCCGGGCAGATGCGCTTCGACTTCATGTGGCGCATCCTCGCGCGCGGCGCGCTCGGCCTCGTGATCCTGGTCGACAACAGCCGGCCCGATCCGCTGGCCGATCTCGAGGTCTACCTCGACGGCTTCGCCGAGCTCATCGAGCAGACCGCCTGCGTGGTCGCGGTGGGCCGCACCGAGACCCATCCCGAACCCGGCCTCGACGCCTATGCCCAGCGCATGCAGGACAAGGGCGTGCTGTGCCCGGTGCTGCCGGCCAACGTGACCGATCCGCAGCAGGTGGTGCAGCTGCTCGAACTGCTGCTGATCCAGCTCGAAGCCTGAGCGCCGCCCCTTTCTTTCCTTTCTCTTCCGACATGAACATCCCACCCCGCCTCAAGGACGCCGCCGAGTCCGCCGTCGACACGCTCATGCGCGAGATCAAGGGCGTGAAGGCCGTCGTGATCTCGACCGAGGACGGCCTCGAGCTGGCCGCGCGCGTGGAGAACACCGCGCAGGTCGCGCGCCTGTCGGCCATCGCGAGCTCGCTGGCCGCGCTCGGCGCGGTGGCCGGCGAGGAGAGCGGCCTGGGCCAGTGCGAGAACGTCGCGATCGAGTCCGCGCTGGGCCACATCCTGATGCTGCAGGCGCGCCATGACGAGGCCGACCTGATCGTGAGCGTGGTCGCGGGCAAGGACGCGGTCATCGGCCAGGTCCTGTACTTCGCCAAGCAGGCGACGCTGGCGCTGCAGCGCGCCTGAGGCGCGGGCCTTCCCTTCACTGTTACCAACCGGCCGCCGCTCATCACTCGCCCGGGTGGCGGCCGATCCTCAGGGCGATGGACTACGAAAGACACCGATGGCAAATATCAAGCAATCCATGGACGAACTGATGACGATCGACGGCGCGCTGTGCGCGGCGCTGGTCGATTCCGGCAGCGGCATGATCCTGGGTCAGGTCGGCTCGGGCGTGGACCTCGAAGTGGCGGCCGCGGGCAATACCGAGGTGGTGCGCGCCAAGAACAAGACCATGCGCGCGCTCGGCCTGAACGACGTGATCGAGGACATCCTGATCACGCTCGGCCGCCAGTACCACATCATCCGCCCGCTGCAGAAGCACGAGGGCCTGTTCGTCTACCTGGTGCTCGACAAGTCGAAGTCGAACCTCGCGCTCGCGCGCCGCAAGACGCAGGACGTGGAGCAGAGCCTGGCGGTCTGACGCGGCGCGCGTCGGCAACGGACAATGCCGGCGGCACGCACCACGCCGCCGACCCCACGCCGGACTCCGCCGATTGAAGCCCTTTCCCCCCGCCCCGCCGTACCGCATCGTCGCAGCGGACCAGTTGCCGCCGGACCTCGAACAGGCCGCGGG
>NZ_JBZAYE010001038.1:0-1671 GCF_058244205.1 Variovorax sp. 20P10.2.4 | reverse complement strand
TTCGGCGCGCACAGCCTCGAGGTGCTGCGCGCTGCCGGTCTCGGCGAAGCCGAGCTCGCCGAAGCCACTCGCGCGGGCGCGATTCCGCACGCGCGTTCTTCCTTTGCCAATTGATATGCCGTCTGGAAGGCGAATCAATGGTCCACCACCCCTCCCATCCGAACACATGACAAGGAGAGATTCCCGATGAACCCGTCCCCCACCCACCTGGACAACGCCCAGGACACCGCCGCGCTCGCGCGCGCGCTGACCTCGCCGCCCGAGCAGGTGCTCGCCATGCCCGATCCGCAGACCCTGCTCGCCGAGATCGAGGCCGCGCCCGGCATCGACGGGCCCAACATCTTTCCGCTCGAGTGGCACGTGGAGACGCCCAAGCTCTACGACATCTACGACGCCGCGCGCGATCCGGGCTGGTCGCCGCACACGCTGGCCTGGGACACGCTGCGCGTGGAGGACTACAGCCTCGACCAGCGCTACGCCATGGCCTACTGGTTCTCGCTGCTCGCGGTGTTCGACGGCTCGGGGCCGTCGGTGTTCGCGCGCGCCATGATCCACACCTACGAGAGCAAGGAAGAGGACCCGGTGCGCAAGTGCTTCTTCTCGGTCGTGCGCGACGAGATGAACCACGAGGAAGTGTGCGGCCGCGCCATCAAGCGCCTCACGCCCGGCGGACCGCTCGGCTACGTGCCCGAGACGCCGCTCGGGCATCTCGCGCGCAACAACATCGAGTGGCTCTACTACAACGGCTCGCGCTACTGGACCGGCTTCAAGAACGGCGTCGACAAGTACCCGCTCGCGATCCTGTTCACCTCCTTCCTGTTCGGCGAGGTGGCCTCGAGCACGCTGTTCCACGGCATGTACCAGCGCACCACCATCCCGGTGTTCAAGGAAGCGTTCAAGCGCATCGGCCAGGACGAGGGCCGCCACCTGGGCATCTGCCTGGCGGTGCTGCAGAAGCTGCTGCCGGTGCTCACCGAGGAAGACAAGCAGATGATCAGCATCCAGCTGCGCGCGGGCTTCGTGTTCCTCTCGGGCATCCTGCACGAGCCGCCCGAGCAGTTCTGGAAGCTGCCGCCCACCTTCATCCCCGCGCAGCGCCAGATCGACGAGGTCGCGCGCAGCGCCGGCCTGGGCATCCTCACGCTCGACGAGCGCAAGGCCAACTGGAAGACGGCCGTGCTGCGCATGAAGGCCAACCTCGATCCCTACGGCATCGAATTCCCCGCGCTGCCCGAAGTCGGCATCGAGGGCAAGGAGGTGGTGTTCGATCCCGAGAAGGTGATCCCGATCTTCTAGGCCGCATGACATCGATGAACATGAGCCGAACGATCGTCGTCAACGAGGCCCTGAGCTTCGGCGTGCCCGAGGGAGACATCATCCTGGACGCCGCGCTGTCGCAGGGCGTGGTGCTGCCGCACCAGTGCCGAGGCGCCTCCTGCGGCATGTGCAAGGCGCGCGTCACGCAGGGCACGGTCGACAACGGCTGGTCGCTGGGCCTCGCGATCTCCGACCAGGAGATCGCCGAGGGCTTCTGCCTGATGTGCCAGGCGCGGCCGCTCAGTGCCGAGGTGCATCTGCGCACCGTGCAGCCGATCCCGGGCGGCGAGGGCTCGGCCGTGCAGAGCTTCGAGGCGCGCGTGCTGTGCAACACGCCGCTGACGCCGCGCGTGC
>NZ_JBZAYE010001037.1:0-1679 GCF_058244205.1 Variovorax sp. 20P10.2.4 | reverse complement strand
CGATCTCCTGCACCAGGCTCAGGCCGAGCCCGGCGCCGGGCCCGGTCGCATGCCCGCGGTGGAAGGGCTTGAAGATCTGTTCGCGCAGCGCGGCCGGGATGCCGGGGCCGTCGTCGATGACCTCGATGTCGCCCGGCGGCATCACCCGCACCGTCACGGCCCCCATGCCGCCCGCGTGCTCGATCGCGTTGCGCACCAGGTTGGCCAGCGCGCGCGCGATCGCGTCGCGGTCGCCCTCGATCTCCACGCGCGCGGCCAGCGGCTCGAACGAGACCTCGTAGCCCGCGGCGAGCGCCAGCGGCGCCATCTCGGCCACCACCTCGCGCGCCATCGCCACCAGGTCGATGCGCTGGCGTCCCGTGCCATGGACCTTCATGCGCTGCAGGTCGAGCAGCTGTCCCGCCAGCACCGACAGCCGCGCGGCATCGGCCAGCAGCCGCGTGCGCTCCGCGCCCTCGGCCAGGTTCTCGATGCGCGTGTGGAGGATCGCGATCGGCGTGCGCAGCTCGTGCGCCGCGTCGGCCAGGAAGCGCTCCTGGCGCGCATGGCCGTCGTCCAGCCGCTGCAGGGCGTCGTTGAAGGCGCCGACCAGCGTCGCGACCTCGGCCGGTACTTCGGCCAGCGGCAGGCGCACGCCGCGCTGCTCGGCATCGATCTGGCCGGCGCGCGCCACGATGGCGTGCAGGCCCGAGAGCGTGCGCCGCACCACCACGTGGCTGGCCAGCAGCGTGGCCGCCACGGTGATCGCCAGGATCGGCAGCACCACCTCGAGCAGCACCAGCAGCAGCGACAGGCCGAGGTTGCGCCAGGTGATCGGGCTGTCGGCGCCGGTGAGGATCTGCACCGGGCCGGCGGCGGAGTCGACCCAGCGCATGCGCGCCGACTGCCGCGGCGGATCGCCCATGTTCCAGCCCAGCCGGGCCTGCCCCACGCCGTCGAGCGTGGCGCCGATGTCGGCGAATTCGTCCGGGATGCGGCCCTCGACCAGCCGGCCGCCCTGGCGATCGCGCACCGAGAACCACAGCGGCGGCTGCGCCTCGCGCAGTGCGGCGAGCCGCGACGTCGCGCGCATCGCGAGGCGGCCGTCGGCCTCGCGCATCACCGCCTCCTGCAGTATCTCGACGGTGTTCTCGGGCGAGCTGAAGTTGATCAGGTGCCCGGTGGCCACCAGGGCGCCGATCACCAGCAGCTGGATCGCCGCCTGCAGCAGCACCAGCCGGCGGACCAGGCGGCGCTTCAGTGAGGAAGGCGAGGAGGGCGCTGCGTTCGTCGCTGTGCTCATGGCACGGCCCGCAGCAGGTAGCCCACGCCGCGGATGCCGCAGATCTCCACGCCGGCGCCGGTGTCCGCGAGCTTCCTGCGCAGCCGCGAGACGTGGGTGTCCAGCGCGTTCGACTGGATCTCGACGTCGAAGCCGAACACCGCGCGTTCCAGTGCCTCGCGCAGCACGGTGCGGCCGCTGCGGCGCATCAGCAGCTCCAGCGCCAGCAGTTCGCGCCGCGGCAGCTCCATGCGATGCCCCGCCACGCTGGCTTCGCGGTGCGCGAGGTCGAAGCACAGGCGCGCGACCTGCAGCAGCTCCTGCCGGGTCTCGGCCGGGCGCCGCAGCAGCGCGCGCAGCCGCGCCAGCAGTTCCTCGACCGCGAAGGGCTTGCCCAGGTAGTCGTCGGCGCCCGCGT
>NZ_JBZAYE010001036.1:0-1680 GCF_058244205.1 Variovorax sp. 20P10.2.4 | reverse complement strand
TGCGCAGCAGCTCGCGCTGCAGGGGCTGTCGGCGCCCGACATGCTGTCGGCGCACGTCTTCGCGAGCCACCGCACCAGCGCCATCGACGCCGTGTGGGTGGCGGGCCGCGCGCGCGTCGCCGCCGGGCGCCATGCGCTGCATGCCGAGGCCGCGTCCGCCTTCGTGGCCGCGCGCAGCCAACTGCTTCAAGACTGAGGAACCCCATGCCATGACTTTCGCCACCACCGAACCGGCCTTCCGCTTTCGCCAGGGCACGCGCCCGCTGCTGATCTCGATGCCGCACGTGGGCACCCACGTGCCGGGCGCGCTGCTCGCGCGCTTCACCGAGGAGGCGCGCCATGTGCCCGACACCGACTGGCACCTCGAGCAGCTCTACGACTTCGCCGACGCACTCGGCGCCTCGGTGCTGGTGGCCACGCACTCGCGCTACGTGATCGACCTCAACCGTCCGCCCGACGGCGCCAGCCTCTACCCGGGCCAGAGCGTCACCGGCCTGTGCCCGGTCGACACCTTCGACGACACGCCGCTGTACGCCGCGGGCGACCTGCCCGGCGAGGCCGAGATTGCCGCGCGCCGCGAGGCGATCTGGCAGCCCTACCACGCGCAGCTCGCGGCCGAGCTGGCCCGCCTGAAGGCCGCGCACGGCACCATCGCGCTGTGGGACGCGCACTCGATCCGCTCGGTGCTGCCGCGCTTCTTCGAAGGCAAGCTGCCCGACCTCAACCTCGGCACCGCCGACGGCAAGAGCTGCGACCCCGCGCTCGCCGCCACCTTGCTGGGCATCGCGACATCGAACCCCGGCTACACCGGCGTGCTCAACGGCCGCTTCAAGGGCGGCCACATCACGCGCCAGTACGGCAACCCCGCGGGTGGCGTGCACGCGGTGCAGCTCGAGATGACGCAGTCGAGCTACATGCAGGAGGCGCTGCCCTTCGCCTACCTGCCCCAGGTGGCGGCCGGCGTGCAGCCGCAGGTGCGCCGCATGCTCGAGGCGGTGCTCGACTTCGTCGAAGCCCGCGGGTGAGCCGGCCATGAGCCAGGAGGCCTTTCTCGCCGCGCTCGGCGAGGCGCTGGGCGCCGGCCAGGTGCTGCGCGGCGAGGCCATCGCCGAGCGCCACCGCAGCGACTGGAGCGGCGTGGCGCCCGTGCTGCCGCTGGCGCTGGTGCGCCCGCGCGACACGCGCGAGGTGTCGGCCGTGTTGCGCATCTGCAGCGAGCATCGCGTGCCCGTGGTGCCGCAGGGCGGGCTCACCGGGCTGGCCGGCGCGGCGGTGCCGCGCGCTGATGCGATCGCGCTGTCGCTCGAGCGCATGAACGCCATCGAGTCGCTCGATGCCGCCGCCGGCACGCTGACCGTGCAGGCCGGCGCCACCCTGCAGTCGGTGCAGGAGGCGGCGGCCGCGCGGGGCTTGCTGTTCGGCGTGGACTTCGGCGCGCGCGGCTCGTGCCAGATCGGCGGCGCGCTGTCGACCAACGCGGGCGGCAACGGCGTGCTGCAGTTCGGGATGATGCGCGAGCAGGCGCTGGGCCTGGAGGTGTTGCTGGCCGACGGCCGCGTGCTGCCGATGCTGCGGCCCATGCTCAAGAACAACACCGGCTACGACCTCAAGCAGTTCTTCATCGGCGCCGAGGGCACGCTGGGCGTGATCACGCGCGCGCTGCTGCGGCTGCATCCGGCG
>NZ_JBZAYE010001035.1:0-1699 GCF_058244205.1 Variovorax sp. 20P10.2.4 | reverse complement strand
CGGTGGCCAAGGCGGTGGCGGCCACGCTCGCGCATGCGCCGCGCATCGATGCGCTGGTCAACAGCGCCGGCATCACCGGCCCCAACGCCAAGCTCTGGGACTACCCGGTGGACGACTGGCGCCAGGTGATGGAGGTCAACGTCAACGGCGTGTTCCTGTGCTGCCGCGAGGTGGTGGCGCAGATGCGCGCGCAGGGCGGCCAGGGCCGCATCGTCAACATCGCCTCGGTGGCCGGCAAGGACGGCAATCCCAATGCCAGCGCCTACAGCGCCAGCAAGGCCGCGGTGATCGGCTTGACCAAGTCGCTCGGCAAGGAACTCGCCGACACCGGCATCCGCGTCAACTGCGTGACGCCGGCCGCGGTCAAGACCGCGATCTTCGACCAGATGACGCCCGACCACATCGCCTTCATGCTGTCGAAGATCCCGCAGGGTCGCTTCGGCACCGTCGAGGAGGTCGCGGCGCTGGTAGGCTGGCTGTGCACCGACGACTGCTCGTTCTCGACCGGCGCGGTGTTCGACCTCTCGGGCGGCCGCTCGACCTACTGATCGCCCCTTCCCACAGAACCATCCAACCACCCAAGGAAAAGCAAGCATGAAACTCGTCCGCTACGGCAACCCCGGCAAGGAGAAGCCGGGCCTCGTCGACGCCAACGGCCAGCTGCGCGACCTGAGCGCCGTCGTCAAGGACATCGGTCCCGAGCAGCTCGGCGATGCCGCCATCGCCAAGCTGCGCAAGCTCAAGACCGACAAGCTGCCGCTGGTCAAGGGCAAGCCGCGCTACGGCAGCCCCGTGGCCCGCGTCGGCAAGTTCATCGCCATCGGCCTCAACTACGCCGACCATGCGGCCGAGTCCGGCCTGCCGGTGCCCAAGGAACCCGTGGTCTTCATGAAGGCCACGAGCTGCATCCAGGGCCCGAACGATCCGGTGATGCTGCCCAAGGGCTCGGTCAAGAGCGACTGGGAAGTCGAGCTCGGCGTGGTCATCGGCACGCGCGCGCGCTACGTCTCGCAGAAGAGCGCGCTCGACCACGTGGCCGGCTACTGCGTCATCAACGACGTCAGCGAACGCGAGTTCCAGATCGAGCGCGGCGGCACCTGGGACAAGGGCAAGGGCTGCGACACCTTCGGCCCCATCGGCCCCTGGCTGGTGACGCGCGACGAGGTCGAGAACCCGCAGAAGCTCGCGATGTGGCTCGACCTCAACGGCCAGCGCGTGCAGACCGGCAGCACCAAGACCATGATCTTCAGCGTGGCGAAGATCGTGAGCTACGTGAGCCAGTTCATGACGCTGGAACCCGGCGACGTGATCACCACCGGCACCCCGCCCGGCGTGGGCATGGGCATGAAGCCGCCGCTGTTCCTCAAGAAGGGCGACGTGATGGCGCTCGGCATCGAGGGACTCGGCGAGCAGCGCCAGGAAGTGGTGCCCTTCAAGCTCTGAGTCCGGCGGCAGCCGAGCCTCTCGCTTTTTGCCATCGACGGCCCCTTTGGGGGCCGTTTTCGTTTCCGCGCGCATTCAAATGTCCCATTGACAGAACATTGAAACTGCAAAAACATCGCCTGCATGTCGCAGATGCCCTTGCCCAAGTACCACCAGATCTACCTGGTGCTGCGGGAGCAGTTGCATGAGGGCCGCTTCGCCGCCGACGGGCTGCCGGGCGAGCTCGCGCTCATGCAGCAGTTCGGCGTGGCGCGCG
>NZ_JBZAYE010001034.1:0-1699 GCF_058244205.1 Variovorax sp. 20P10.2.4 | reverse complement strand
ACCGAGCGGTCGCCGCCGACGAACTCCATCTCGAGCCCGAGCACGTCGCTCGCGCGCCCGCTGATGCGCATGCTGCGCACCTGGGCCGCGAGCCGGCTGTCGATCGGCGTGAGGTCGAGCGCCCACTGGTTGGCCGAACCGGTCACGGTGCTGCGGAAATAGCGCTGCAGCGTGGTGCCGTCGCCGCTGAGCGTGCCGCGCATGGCTTCGACCAGGCCCAGCAGCTCGGGCATGCTGTCGAGCGCGAGCGTGCGGTTGCGGCCGCCGCGCGACAGGGTCAGCGTATTGCCCTCCACCGCCATGGTCTCGACGCGCGGCGACAGCGTGCGGCGCACCAGCTTGTCGGGCGCATCGAAGCTCAAGGTGCCGCGCGCATCGAGCGGGCCTTCGAGGCCGTGCACGAAGCGCTGCTCGGTGAAGCGGGCCTCGCCGCTCTTCTGTTTGGCCAGCAGGCCCATCAGTTCGTTGAGGTCGAAGGCCCAGGCCGGTGCGGCGCCGAAGGCCAGCACGAGCAGCAGGGCCTGGAAGAACCGTTCAAGCCACCGCGGGCGCATCTGCATCTTCGAGCCAGAAATCATGGAAATTGAACCAGTTGTAGGGGTAGGCGCGGCACAGCGCCTCCAGGCGCGCCACATAGGCTTCGACCGCGGCGCGGATCAGCCGTTCGCGCTCGGCGGCATCGGCCGGGCGCTGGCCGAAGTCGGCCAGGCGTTCGAAGCGGACATCGTAGCGCGCACCGCCGTGGTAGACCCCGGCCATGAAGAACACCGGCCGCCGCAGCAGCGCCGCGAGCCGGAACGGCCCGTCGTTGAAGCTGGCGGGCCGGCCCAGGAACGGCAGCACGATGTTGTTGCCGCGCTGCTGCGCCGGCTGGTCCTCGCTGCCGGGCAGCGTGCGGTCGGCCAGCATGCCGCCCATGCCGCCGCCGTCGAGCCAGTCGCGCAGCGCGAGCATCGAGTGCGGCCGGCCCAGCGCGATCACGTGCGGCCGCGCTTCGGGCAGACTGATCGCGTTGAGGATGGCGGTGATGCGCTGCGCGTTGTCGGGGTACATCAGCATCGCGAGGCGCATGCGCGCCTGGTCGGGCTGCTGGCGCTTGCAGGCGCCCATGGCCTCGAAGCTGCCCACGTGCGCACCGAGCAGGAAGGCACCGCGCCCCTCGCCTGCCGCGTTCTCGAGCTCGACCTGGCCGTCCATGCGGAAGTCGAACAGGTCCATGCGACCGCGCAGGAAATACACCCGGTCGAGCACCGTCGAGGCGAAGGCATGCAGCAGCTTGAAGCCGTCGACCCAGCCGGCCTGCGGGCCGATGGCGCGGAACAGGTAGCGCTTGATGTGGCGCCGCGGCGTGGGCGCGAACAAGAGGAAGTACAGCGCGATCGGCGGCAGCAGCAGACGCGTGATGCGTCGGCCGAAGAAGATCGCCATGAAGCAGATGAAGCGCAGCGCGAGCATGTTGCTGCGCTCGGGGGCGCGGGTCCAGTCGGCTGCCTCGGCCTCCGTCCGGGCCGCGGCGTTCACCGCGCGGGTCTCGGCCTCCGTGTGCTTCATCGCGGCGACTCTGCCACGGGGGTCCAGCGGCCGGTGACAGCCACCACGCCGTCGCAGCGCACGTCGAAGCGCACACCGCCGCCGCTGGCCTCGGGGTTCAGCTCGATCGCCAGCACGGCGCCCGGACGCACCGGCGCCAGGAACTTGG
>NZ_JBZAYE010001033.1:0-1700 GCF_058244205.1 Variovorax sp. 20P10.2.4 | reverse complement strand
CCAGCGCGATGCGCGCGCGCAGCAGTTCGCTGCGCACCTGGTAGTTCTCGAAATCGCGGTCGGTGGCGTAGACGCCGATCGGCAGCGTGTGCGACTGGAAGAAGCTGAACAGCGGCCGCAGTTGGTGATCGATCACCAGCGCATGGCGCTCGCTGCCGCCGGTCGCGGCCAGCAGCACCGGCTTGTCGATCAGCGCATCGTGGTGCACGAAGTCGAGGAAGTGCTTGAACAGGCCGCTGTAGGCGCCGCGGAACACGGGGCTGGCGGCGATCACCAGGTCGGCCGACTCGAGGGCCACGAGGGCTTCCTCGACCGCGGCCGGCAGTTGCGGGCGGTAGAGCACCGCGCCGAACTGCGGCACCAGGTTGCCGATCTCGATCACGCGGCTCTCGACCGGGATCGCCTGGGCGATGCCTTCGATCAGCTCCTCGACCAGCACCAGGGTGCGCGAGGGGCGTTGCAGGCCGCCGGACAGGGCGACGATCTTGAGGGGGGTTTGGGGCATGGGATGGATGGCGCGGCCGGCGGGCTGCGCGTGTGCAGACTAGGGCTGCGGCCATTCTGCGCGCCGTGTGCGGCGCGTGAACCTCGACTTTCGCATGTGCTTCTGCGAACTTCGTCTATGCGCCGCACGGGGTGCGCCGCGCGCATGGCTGGCATGCGCGGCGGCCATGGGAGAAGCCGCATATGGGCCGCATATGGATGTGCGCAATCGTTCGTTCCGCGCGGCCGATGCGCGTCCCAGAATCGCGCCGGCCTTCCCCCTCCCCCTCTTCTCTCTTCCCCCGCATGACGCTCCCCACCTCCGCCATCGATCATCCCTGGGGCGCACCGCCCAGCGCGCGCTACGACGAACTCGCGCGGCCGTTCCGCGCCGTGTTCGCGCGCATCCGCGAGGGCGCGGTGGCGCGCGACCTCGCGCACCAGCTGCCGCACGAGGAGATCGGCTGGCTGCGCGAGGCCGGCTTCGCGCGGCTGCGCCTGCCGGTCGAACGCGGCGGCGCCGATGCCAGTCTGGTCGAGCTGTTCGCGCTGCTGACCGAGCTCGGCGCGGCCGACACCAACGTGGTCAATGCCCTGCGCGCGCACTTCGGCTTCACCGAGGACGTGCTGCTCGCGCCCGAGTCGCCGTGGCGCACGCACTGGCTCGAGCGGCTCGCCGCGGGCGAGCTCGTGGGCTCGGGCTTCTCGGAGACCGGCGACGCCAAGGTCGGCGCCTTCTCGACCCGGCTGCGCGCCACGCCGCGCGGGCTGCGGCTCGACGGGCGCAAGTTCTACACCACCGGTTCGCTGTTCGCCGACTGGATCAATGCCGTGGCCGACGACGACGAAGGCCAGCCCACGATGATCTCGGTGCCGCGCCAGGCCGCGGGCGTGCAGGTGCTCGACGACTGGGACGGCTTCGGTCAGGCGCTCACCGCGAGCGGCACCGCCACCTTCGAGGACGTGGCGATCGATCCGCTGTGGGTCAATCCGAGCAAGCTGCGCTTTCCCTACGCCTCGCCCTACTTCCAGACCGTGCACCTGGCCTCGCTGGCCGGCATCGCGCGCGCCTCGAGCGACGACCTCGCGCAGCGCGTGCGCGAGCGCGACCGCAGCTACAGCCACGGCAATGCCGCGCGCGTGTCCGACGATCCGCAGATCCTGCAGGTGGTGGGCCGCGGCCGCAGCGCGGCCTATGGCGCGAGCGCGATCGTGCT
>NZ_JBZAYE010001032.1:0-1702 GCF_058244205.1 Variovorax sp. 20P10.2.4 | reverse complement strand
CCCCAGAGCAGCCGCAGCGGCAGCAGCGCCCACAGCCCCGAGAGCGTGGCATAGCCGAGGCAGCACAGCACCGCGCCCGCGACGGCCAGCGTGCAGGTGCGGCGGTCGCCATGGCGCGCGTAGAAGTCGGCCACCCAGCCATAGCCGGCGATGCGCACCAGCCGGTTGGCCGCGAGCAGCAGCCCCGCCTCGGCGAGCGTGACGCCGAACTGCGCGGCATACATCGGCAGCAGCAGGTAGAGCACCACGTCGCCCGGCAGCGCGAGCCCGAGCGAGAGCGCGGCGTGGCGAGAGTTGCGGTCGGTGGTGGAGACGGGGGCCGCGAGGGTGGCGGGGACGGAAGCGGAGCGGCGGGAAGAAGATGACATCGAGCCCGCATCGTGCGCCCGCGGAGGCCGCGCCGACAAACGACATTAACGCGCCGCATGCGTGACAAAATCGCACGCATGCCGTCCCGCGAGCCTCCCCTGAACGCCGTGCGCGCCTTCGCGGCCGCGGCGCGCCACCTGAGCTTCACGCGCGCGGCGCACGAACTGCATGTCACCCACAGCGCGATCAGCCGCCAGATCAAGGGCCTCGAGGCCTTCCTCGGTGTCGCGCTGTTCGAGCGCCGCATCCGCCAGGTCGCGCTGACCGCCGAGGGCCAGCAGTTCTTCGCCGAGGTCGAGCCCGCGCTGGCGCAGATCGGCGCCGCCGCGCGTGCCTTGCAGGCGCAGGGCGCGGCGCGCACGGTGCGCATCAACGTGCGGCCCTCGTTCGCGGTGCGCTGGCTGATCCCGCGCCTGCCCTCCTTCGTCGAGCGCCATCCGGACATCGAGCCGCAGGTGGTCACGAGCACCGTGATGCCCGAGCAGGCGGCCGACAGCTTCGACATCGCGGTGCGCCGCGGGCTCGAGGGCTGGCCCGGTGCGGTCGCGGTGCAGCCCTTCCTCGAGGACGAGGTGCTGGTGGTCGGCGCGCCCGCGCTGTTCAAGGCCCATCCGCTGCGCGACCTGCGCGCGCTGGCCGCGCACGTGCAGCTGTCGGCGCGCACGCGCAAGGAGGACTGGGAGGCCTGGAAGAAGCAGGTCGGCGCGCCGCGCGTGCGGCCGGCCGGACGGCTGCAGTTCGACCATCTGCACTTCGTGCTGCAGGTGGCCGTCGACGGCCTGGGCATCGCGCTCGCGCCGACCTCGCTGGTGTCGCACGACCTGGCTTCGGGCCGGCTGCACTCGCCGCTGCCCGCGCTGCGCATGCGGCTCGAGCGCTACTACTACGGGCTCGCGCCGGGCGCGGCGCCCGAGGCGCGGCAGGTGGCGGACTGGTTCGAGGACATGCTGCTGGCGCAGCAGGCCGAAGCCGTGGGCTGAGGCCCGTCTTCACGGGTCCGTTTTCGGCCAGCCCGAGGCGGGGCGGTCCACGACCATCGCGTCATGTCCTCCGCCCTGCCCCGTCCCTTTCTCCACCTGGCCCATGCCAACCTCGCGGCGCAGTCGGCCGAGCAGCTCGGCCTGGCCGCGGTGCCGCTGGTCGCGGTGATGGCCTATGGCGCGGGGGCCGCCGAGACCGGGCTGCTCGCGGCCGTGCAGACCCTGCCCTTCCTGCTGCTCGCGATGCCGCTGGGCCTGCTCGCCGATCGCATGCCGCGCCGGCGCCTGATGCTGCGCGCCGAAGTGCTGCGCGCGCTGTCGCTGCTGCTGATGCTCGCCGTGCTGGCGGCGCC
>NZ_JBZAYE010001031.1:0-1707 GCF_058244205.1 Variovorax sp. 20P10.2.4 | reverse complement strand
CAGCATCTACCAGTACTTCCACGACCAGCAGGACCTGTTCTTCCACATCCGCGGCCGCGACATGGACAGCGCCACCGAGCACCTGCGCCAGGCCATCGCGCGCACGCGCGATCCCGCGCGGCGCGTGCACAAGCTGTTCATGGCCACCGCCGACCACTGGCTCGCGCACATGGAGGAGTTCCTCGAGATCTTCCCGGCACCCAGCCTGCGCGAGCCGCCACCGCTCGACAGCGAGGGCCGGCCCTTCGGCCGCTCGCGCGCGGTGGTCGACAGCCTGCAGCTCTACTACGACACGGTCGATGCCTTCTTCGCCACGCTGCCGCGCCCGCCGCTGTCCTCGCGGCTCGCGGCCGACACGCTGCTGGCCTCGGTGTTCGGCACCATCGCCTTTCCGTGCATGACGCGCACCATGGCCTGGTCGGACACGCGCGCGATGGTGTCGCAACTGGTCGAGGCGATGCTCGCGCAGTGGGCGGCGAAGGGCGCGGCGCGCGCGCGTTGAACGGCAGGGGGCGCCGAACGATCGGTGCCCAAATCCGGCGTCCTTGCGGTTGAGCCCGCGCGGCGTGCGCCGAACAATCCGGCCACCCTCCACTCGGCCCCTTCGCCCCGCACGCCATGAAGCCCGCCTCCCTTCGCGCCCTCGCCGCGCGCCTCCTCGTCGCCGCGTCGGTCATGGCGAGCTGCACGCTCGCGCTCGCCGACACCACGCCGCTGCGCATCCTGGTCGGCTTCCCGGCCGGCGGCTCCACCGACCTGATCGCGCGCCAGCTCGCGGCCGGGCTGCAGACCGAGCTGGCGCGGCCGGTGGTGGTCGAGAACCGCGCGGGCGCGGGCGGCCAGATCGCGGCGCAGGCGCTCAAGGCCGCGCGGCCCGACGGCCACACGCTGTTCCTCTCGAACGGGCACACGGTGTCCATCGTGCCGGTGACGATGGCGAATCCGGGCTTCGATGTCGCGAAGGACTTCGCGCCGGTGGGCCTCGTGACTTCGAACCCCGACGTGTTCGCGGTCAATCCCGCCGTGGTCGGCACGGGCGTGACCGACATCCGCGGCTTCGCGGCCTGGGCGCAGGCCCATGCCGGCCAGAACAGCGTGGGCGTGCCCGCGCCCGGCAGCGGGCCCGAGTTCGCGGTCGGCGTGCTGGGGCGCGCGCTCTCGACGCCGATGACGGCCGTGCCCTACCGCGGCGACGGCCCGCTGGTGCAGGACCTCGTGGCCGGCCAGGTGCCCGCGGGCATCGGCGGCGTGGGTGCGATCCTGCCCTACGTCGAGAGCGGCAAGCTGCGCCTGCTCGCGGTCAACGGGCCCGAGCGGATCGCGCGGCTGCCCGAGGTGCCGACCTATGCCGAGGCCGGCATCTCGGGCCTCGAGGAGATGATGTTCACGGCCGTGTTCGCACCGGCCGGCACGCCCGCCGCGCTGCTGCGCCAGTACAACGCGGCCATCGCCAAGGTGGTGAATGCGCCGGCCTTCGCGCAGAGGATCGCCAGCCTCGGCGTGACCGCGGCCACCAGCACGCCCGAGGCGCTCGGCCTGCGCGTGGAGAGCGGGCGCGCCGCCTACGGCCGGCTCGTGAAGACGCTCGACTACAAGCTGCAGTAGCGGCCACGGCGTGGCGCACGCGCGCGGGCCGCGGCGTCGATCAGGGCAGAATCCCCTGCGCCGCGCCGGTCGGCCCGCCTGTCCATGCCGCCTTCCTCGCCT
>NZ_JBZAYE010001030.1:0-1712 GCF_058244205.1 Variovorax sp. 20P10.2.4 | reverse complement strand
CTGGCCGCGCTGCTCGACTGGCATGCGCAGCAGGGCGGCGCCGGCCGCATCGCGGGTGTGGGCCATCGCATCGTGCATGGCGGCATGGACTTCGTGGCGCCGGTGCGCATCGACGACGCCGTGCTCCATGACCTGGCCGCGCTCGAGCCGCTCGCGCCGCTGCACCAGCCGCACAACCTCGCGGGCGTGCGCGCCGCGATGCAGGCCTTCGCCGGCGTGCCGCAGGTGGCCTGCTTCGACACTGCCTTCCACGCGGTGCAGCCCGAACTCAACCGCCGCTTCGCGCTGCCGCGCGAGCTGCACGACGCGGGCGTGCGGCGCTATGGCTTCCACGGGCTCTCGTACGAATCGATCGCGCACCAGCTCGCGCGGCAGGCGCCCGAGGTCGCGCACGGCCGCGTGATCGTCGCGCACCTGGGCAATGGCGCCTCGATGTGCGCCATCGCGCAGGGGCGTTCGGTCGCCACCACCATGAGCTTCTCGCCGCTCGACGGCCTCACCATGGGCACGCGCTGCGGCCGGCTCGATGCGGCCGTGGTGCTCTACCTGATGCGCTCGCGCGGCATGTCGGCCGATGCGGTCGAGAAGCTGCTGTTCCGCGAATCGGGCCTGCTCGGGCTCTCGGGCGTGTCGAGCGACATGCGCGCGCTGGAAGCATCGGACGAACCCGCGGCCGCCGAGGCCATCGACCATTTCGTCGAGCAGGTGGTGCAGCACATGGGCAGCCTCGCGGCGGCCTTGCGCGGCGTCGATGCGATCGTGTTCACGGGCGGCATCGGCGAGAACGGTGCCGGGCTGCGCGCGCGGGTGCTCGAGGACTGCGCGTGGATGGGGGTGGAGCTCGACGCCGCCGCCAATGGCGGTGGGCAGGCGCGGATCTCGACCGGTAGCAGTCGCATCAGTGCGTGGGTGCTGCGCACCGATGAGGAAGCCGTGATCGCGCGCCACACGGCACGCGTGCTCGCCTAACCCGGCAGCGGCGCCACCGCCCCGCGCGGCACGCTCGCGCCGCAATGGCGCAGGAAGTCCGCGGTCGCGCGACCCAGCAGCTTGTCGCGGTGCATCACGGTCGCGAGCCGCCGCGTGCCCGCGGGCAGCTTCGTGCGCAGCTCGACCAAGTGCCCGTCCTCCAGCGCCTGCGCCACCGTGTAGCGCGAGAGGCAGGCCAGGCCCGTGCCCGAGGCCACCACGCGCTTGATGGCCTCAGTGCTGCCGAGTTCGAAACCCACCTGCACCTGCTCGAGGTTCTGGATCAGCCAGGCATCGGTGACCTGGCGCGTGCCCGAGCCATGCTCGCGCAGCACCCAGGTGGCCTGCGACAGCTGCCGGTGCGTGGCGACCCGGTCGGCCAGCGCATGGCCGGGCGCGGCCACGATCACGAGTTCGTCGGTGCGCCAGGCGCGCACCACCAGATCGGGGTGCGTCTGCGGCCCCTCGATGAAGCCGACGTCGACGTCGAAGCCTGCCACCGCATCGATCACGTCGCGCGTGTTGGCGATGTGCAGGTGCACCTGGCTCTGCGGATGCAGCGCGGTCCAGGCCGATACGCGCTCGGGCAGCAGGTATTCGCCGATGGTGAAGCTGGCCGCCACGCGCAGCGGCGCCGCATGCTCGCCGCTGAACAGGGCCTGCACCTCCGCCGCCTGGTCGAGCAGCGCCTGCGCCTTGGGCAGCAGCGCGCGGCCGTTCTCGTTGAGCACCAGCCGGCGGCC
>NZ_JBZAYE010000103.1:0-17038 GCF_058244205.1 Variovorax sp. 20P10.2.4 | reverse complement strand
CCGAGCGCGAGACCCGGCTCGCGGTGCTGGAACGGTTGCACGAGGCGGGCGCCGCGAGCCGCTGGTGGGCGGCCCGCAATGCGGTGGCGGTGCTCGAGAACCCCGACGCCGGTCCGCACGACGAGGCGGGCCTCAAGCACTGGCGCGGCCGCCTGAAGGAGGCCGAGGAAGCCGAGGCGCGCGCCTGGGAGGAACTGACCGAGACGCCGAGCTTCAGCCAGATCGGCCGGCACGATCTCAACGAGCACGAACTCGACGAACTGCGGGCCGACCTCGTGCGCAACCTGCCGGTGTCGCGCGCCTGGCTGGTGCGCAAGAACCTGCGCGAGTTTCCGTGGCGGCGCGCCTTCGTCGTCTTCGTCGAGCTGCCGGGCCTGGACGACGAGGAGCGCTGGCAGCTGTGCCGCCAGCTCGAGCAGACACTGAGCCTGCCCGGCGTGGCGCTGGTGCTGTGGGCCGGGCATTCGCCGACGCTGGAGGACATCGAGCGGCAGGCTTTCGGGGCGGTCTGGACGCGCGGAGCCTGAGGCGGGCGGCGGCTGAGACAATCGGGGCATGCACCCCAAAGCCCTGTTGGAGGCCACCGCCGATCTGGTCGGCCTGGTCCTGAAATTCGATCACCCCGCCGACCAGGTGGTTTCGCGCTTCTTCCGCGACCACCGCGAGTTCGGTCCGCGCGAGCGCGCCACCCTGGCCGAGACGGTCTACACCGTGCTGCGCAAGAAGCTGCTGTTCGATCACCTCTCGCCCTCGGGCAGCGGCCCGAAGGAACGCCGGATGGCGATCCTGGGCTTCCACGGCCCACGCGACTTCCTCAAGAGCGCGCTCAACGACACCGAGAAGCGCTGGCTCGACAACTGCGACGCGGTCAGCGAGGCCGACCTGCTCGAACGCCATCGCCACAACCTGCCCGAATGGCTGGTGGCGCCGCTCAAGAGCCAGCTCGGCGACGGCTTCTGGCCGCTGGTTCAGAGCCTGCAGCAGCCGGCGCCGCTCGACCTGCGCGTCAATTCCCTGCATGACAAGCGGGCCGACGTGAAGGCGGAGCTTGCCAAGGCTGCTATCAAATCGGAAGCAACACCGTATTCGCCCTGGGGCCTGCGCCTCGAAGGCAAGCCCGCGCTGACCAAGCTCGACGCCTTCGTGCGCGGCGCCATCGAGGTGCAGGACGAGGGCTCGCAGCTGCTGGCGCTGCTGCTGGACGCCAAGCGCGGCGAGATGGTGGTCGATTTCTGCGCGGGCGCCGGCGGCAAGACGCTGGCGATCGGCGCGGGCATGCGCAACACCGGGCGGCTGTACGCCTTCGACACCTCGGCGCACCGCCTCGACGCGCTCAAGCCCCGGCTGGCGCGCAGCAAGCTCTCGAACGTGCATCCGGCCGCGATCGCGCACGAGCGCGACGACCGGGTGAAGCGGCTCGCGGGCAAGATCGACCGGGTGCTGGTCGATGCGCCGTGCTCGGGGCTCGGGACGCTGCGGCGCAATCCGGACCTGAAATGGCGCCAATCGGCCAAGTCGGTGGAAGAACTGACCGTGAAGCAGGCGGCGATCCTGCAGAGCGCGGCCCGGCTCGTGAAGTCGGGCGGGCGGCTGGTCTACGCCACCTGCAGCGTGCTGCCGGAGGAAAACGAGGCCATCGCGGAGGCTTTTGGCGCCGCGAATCCCGATTTCGTGCCCGTGGACGCGGCGGAACTGCTGCAGGGCCTCAAGGTGGAGCGGGGCGACAGCCTGGTCGCGGGCGGCGCCGACGGACGGCGCTACCTGCGCCTGTGGCCTCATCTGCATGCCACCGACGGTTTCTTTGCGGCCGTGTGGAACCGCAAATAGGTACGGGGCTCCAAAGTTAGGGTAAATCTGCGCAAACCATGGGGTGAAAGGTGAGTGATTCCTGACCCCCGGCCCTAAAATTGCGAGTTACCTAGAAGCCGCACCTTCGTGCGGTTATGGAGTACCTGACTCAATGTTGCTTCCTGACTCCGCCATCCTGAGCGCGGCCATCGACTGGCTCGGAAACGGCCTGTGGGATCTCACCTGGTGGCAGATCGTGCTGTACACGCTCGTCACCACGCACATCACGATCGCCGCCGTGACGATCTTCCTGCACCGGACGCAAACGCACCGGGCGATGGACCTCGGTCCGATCCCGTCGCATTTCTTCCGCTTCTGGCTCTGGCTCGGCACCGGCATGGTGACGAAGGAGTGGGTCGCGATCCACCGCAAGCACCACGCCAAGTGCGAGAGCGAGGAAGATCCGCACAGCCCGCAGGTCAAGGGCATCGAGGAAGTGCTCTGGCGCGGCGCCGAGCTCTACCGCGCGGAGTCGAAGAACAAGGAAACGATGGAGCGCTACGGTCACGGCACGCCCGACGACTGGATCGAGCGCAACCTGTATTCGCGCTACAGCTGGCAGGGCGTGGGCCTGATGCTGGTGATCAACCTGGCGCTGTTCGGCACGCTCGGCATGGCCGTGTGGGCGGTCCAGATGCTGTGGATCCCGATCACCGCCGCCGGCATCATCAACGGCATCGGCCACTACTGGGGCTACCGCAACTTCGAGGCGCCCGACGCCAGCCGCAACATCATGCCCTGGGGCCTGATCATCGGCGGCGAAGAGCTGCACAACAACCACCACACCTACCCGACCTCGGCCAAGTTTTCGGTCAAGAAGTACGAGTTCGACATCGGCTGGATCTACATCCAGATGATGCAGAAGATCGGCTGGGCCAAGGTCAAGAAGGTGCCGCCGAAGATGCAGATCGGCGCCATCCAGCCCGTGGCCAACGAGAAGACGCTCGAGGCCGTCATCGCCAACCGCTACGAAGTGATGGCCGGCTATGCGCGCGAAATGCGCCGTGCCACGCAAGAGGAAATCGCCGCGCTCAAGAGCAAGGGTGCCGACCTCTCGGTGCTGAAGGCCGCCAAGCGCTGGATGCACCGCGACGACGACAAGGTGCCCGCATCGGCCCGCTCGCACGTGGTGCAGGCTCGTGCCGCTCACCCGGTGCTCGACAAGATGGCGACCATGCGCGAAGAGCTGCGCCAGCTGTGGCTCAACACCTCGCATTCGCGCGAGCAGCTGGCGGCCGACCTGGCGGCCTGGTGCCATCGTGCGGAAGCCAGCGGCATCGCGGGCCTGCGCGAGTTCTCGACGCGGCTGCGCTCGGCGCGCGCCTGATTCGATCCCTGCCGGGGCTTTGGCCCCTGTCAAAAAGCCGGCCCGATGGCCGGCTTTTTTGTGCCCGACGTTTTCGTGGGGAAGGAATCTGGAGGGCTCATCGGATGGCTTGGCCCGTCCCGGCAATTCGCTCCGCTGTCGAAATTCAGGGCAAATAAAAAAGCCCGCGGCTTGTGCTGCGGGCTTTTTAGAAAGAATTCAGACTGAATTACTTCAGCTTGATTTCCTTGTATTCGACGTGCTTGCGTGCCTTCGGGTCGAACTTCATGATCGACATCTTTTCAGGCATCGTCTTCTTGTTCTTGCTGGTCGTGTAGAAGTGGCCGGTACCCGCGGTGGATTCCAGCTTGATCTTTTCGCGTCCGCCTTTGCTCGTTGCCATGATTCAGCTCCTTAAGCTTGGCCGCGTGCGCGCAGGTCCGCGAGCACGGCGTCGATGCCGTTCTTGTCGATCAGGCGCAGGGCAGCGCTCGAAACACGCAGGCGAACCCAGCGGTTTTCCGTTTCGACCCAGAAACGACGGTATTGCAGGTTCGGCAGGAACCGGCGCTTGGTTTTGTTGTTGGCGTGGGAAACGTTGTTTCCCACCATCGGGCCCTTGCCCGTGACTTCACATACGCGTGCCATGAGGACACTCTTTCTTGAACAGCTGGCACCGGCTCGACGGCAGTGGCCGAGGGTGTTTTGCAGCTTGACCTCGCCAGAAACGGGTGGCGGTACCCCGGATTGCCGCTGAGCCCACCCTTCATGGAAAGGAGGCGCGATTTCGGCAAAGCCTCGGATTATAGCCCTTTTGGCGGCCCGGCAGCAAAGCCCGGGGTGGGCCCATGAAAAAGGTGGGCACCAGGCCCGCCTCGTCGAGGAGCCTGGCGGCTCAGAGCGTGCCGTCCTGCTCCAGGAAGCGCTGCGCATCGAGCGCGGCCATGCAGCCCGTGCCGGCGCTGGTGATGGCCTGGCGGTAGATGTGGTCCTGCACGTCGCCGGCGGCGAACACGCCCGGCACGCTGGTCATGGTGGCGAAGCCTTGCAGGCCCGAGCGCGTGACGATGTAGCCGTCCTTCATGTCGACCTGGCCCTGGAAGATGTCCGTGTTCGGGTGGTGGCCGATCGCGATGAAGCAGCCCTTGAGGTCGATCTGCTCGGTCGCGCCGGTCTGCGTGTTCTTGATGCGGATGCCGGTCACGCCGGAATCGTCGCCCAGGACTTCATCGAGCGTATTGTGTACTTTCAGTTCGATTTTGCCTTCGGCTTCTTTTTCGTGAAGCTTGTCGATCAGGATTGGTTCCGCGCGGAATTTGTCGCGGCGATGCACCAGCGTTACTTTTTTCGCGATATTCGAAAGATAAAGCGCTTCTTCGACCGCGGTATTGCCGCCGCCGATCACGCAGACTTCCTGCTCGCGATAGAAGAATCCATCGCAGGTGGCGCAACCCGAAACACCGCGGCCCATGAACTTCTGCTCGGATTCGAGGCCCAGGTACTTGGCCGACGCGCCGGTGGCGATCACGAGCGCATCGCAGGTGTAGGTGCCGCTGTCACCGGTGAGCGTGAAAGGGCGCTTGCTCAGGTCGACCTTGTTGATGTGGTCGAACACGATCTGGGTCTTGAAGCGCTCGGCATGCTCCAGAAAACGCTGCATGAGGTCGGGACCCTGCACGCCATGCACATCGGCCGGCCAATTGTCGACCTCGGTGGTCGTCATCAATTGCCCGCCCTGTGCCATGCCGGTAATCAGCAAAGGCTGAAGATTTGCACGCGCCGCATAAACGGCAGCCGTATAACCGGCGGGACCTGAGCCCAGAATTAAAACCTTGGCATGTTGGGAAGCGGACATGGTGCGTAAAAACCTAGGAATTGCGCTGATTCAGCGTGTACATTTTGAGGGTGGTAGCGATACATGGGGAGTATCGCCGCTCGGATCAACCACCGAGTGCACGGTGTTTTCAATGCGCGCGATTGTAGTAATCCATCGGCGCGCCGATGGCCCGACCGCAGGAGCGCGCGGTACCAGGGATTGAATGAATGTCGATGCTGTCCAACCTTGAATTGCTCCGGCGCGTTCCGCTGTTCGCGTCGCTGACTCCTTCGCAGTCCGCAAGCATTGCGGATGCGATCATCAAGAAGCGTTTCAAGCGCGCGGAGGTCGTGGTCGAGCAGGGCAAGAAGTCCGATGCGCTCTACATCATCCTGACGGGGCGGGCGCGCGTGACCAGCGCCGACAGCCGCGGCCGCGAGGTCATCCTGGCCACGCTGCATCCCGGCGACTATCTGGGCGAGATGAGCCTGATCGACGACGAGCCGCACTCGGCCACCGTGCGCACCGAGATCCAGTGCGACGTGCTGATGCTGGGCCGCGAAGCCTTCGCGCGCTGCCTGCCCGAGAACTCCTCGATGGCCTACAACATCATGCGCGGCCTGGTGCAGCGCCTGCGCCATGCCGACCGCAAGATCGAGTCGCTCGCGCTGATGGACGTCTACGGCCGCGTCGCGCGTTCGCTGCTCGAGTTCGCGGTCGACGATGGCGCCGGCAACCTCAAGGTGCGCGAGAAGATCTCGCGCCAGGACCTCGCGAAGATGGTCGGCGCCTCGCGCGAGATGGTGAGCCGCGTGATGAAGGACCTCGAGGAGCGCGGTTTCGTGCAGACCCTCGAGGACGGCTCGATGATCGTCAAGGAGCGCCTGCTGTCGCTGGCCTGAGCCGGCACGGGGCGTGAAAGAAGGTGTGAGCGAAACTGCCGCGGCCCGTGGACGCGGCAGAATAGCCGCGGCCCTTTTCGTTGTAGTGTTCGTGCCGCCAGACCCGCATGCTGCCGGTCTGGCCGCCAGTATTTCATGACCTATTCGCTCAATACGCTTCACTCTTCCACGGCCGGCGAAGGTGCGCCCGTGCGTGTGCGGGCCATGCGCTTCGCCCACGAGATCACCCTGATCGCCGGTTTCGCGGCGCTGTTGTTCTGGCTGCTCGCCATGCTGAGCTTCACGCCCTCCGATGCCGCCTGGTCGACCTCGGGGACCGGCGGCGAGATCAAGAACTGGGGCGGCCGCATCGGCGCCTGGGTGGCCGACGGCAGCTACTTCCTGGCCGGCTATTCGGTCTGGTGGTGCCTGGCGGCCGGGCTGCGCGCCTGGCTGTCCTCGCTCGCGAGCTGGATGCGTGGCGGCGAGACCGGTCCGCAGGGCGATCCGGCACCGCGCGGCCGCTTCAACCGCAGCCGCCTGGCCTTCTGGTTCGGGCTCGTGCTGCTGCTGTGCGCGAGCACCATGCTCGAGTGGTCGCGCCTGTACAGGCTCGAATCGCACCTGCCCGGCTCGGGCGGCGGCGCCATCGGCCTGCTGGTCGGTCCCGCGAGCGTGCGCTGGATGGGCTTCACCGGCTCCGCGCTGGTGGCCATCGCCGGCGGCGTGATCGGTTCGGCGCTGGTGTTCCGCTTCTCCTGGAGCCAGATCGCCGAGCGCATCGGCGCACGCGTGTATTCGCTGTTCGAATCGCGGCGCGAGAAGCGCGAGGTCGCCGCCGACATCGCGCTGGGCAAGAAGGCCGTGCGCGAGCGCCGCGCCGAGGTCGACGACGAACCGGCCTACGTGCCGCGCGGCGCCATCGAACCTTCGATCGACGGCGACCAACCCGCCACCGCGCCCGACATGGACGACCTGCGCATCGAGCCGCGCGCCAAGCGCCGCCCCGCGTCGCCGCCGGTGCAGATCGAGCCCGCGATGACCGAGGTGCCCAAGAGCGACCGCGTCGCCAAGGAGCGCCAGAAGCCGCTGTTCAAGGAATTGCCCGACAACAAGCTGCCGCAGGTCGACCTGCTCGATGCCGCCCAGAGCCGCCAGGAAACCGTCTCGGCCGATACGCTCGAGATGACCTCGCGCATGATCGAGAAGAAGCTCAAGGACTTCGGCGTCGAGGTGCGCGTCGTGCTCGCCTCGCCCGGCCCGGTGATCACGCGCTACGAGATCGAGCCCGCCACCGGCGTCAAGGGCTCGCAGATCGTCAACCTCGCGAAGGACCTCGCGCGTTCGCTCTCGCTGGTGTCGATCCGCGTGGTCGAGACCATCCCGGGCAAGAACTACATGGCGCTCGAACTGCCGAACGCCAAGCGCCAGTCGATCAAGCTCAGCGAGATCCTCGGCTCGCAGGTCTACAACGAGGGCAAGTCGATGCTCACGATGGGCCTGGGCAAGGACATCATCGGCAACCCCGTGGTGGCCGACCTCGCGAAGATGCCGCACGTGCTGGTGGCCGGTACCACCGGCTCGGGCAAGTCGGTGGGTATCAACGCGATGATCCTGAGCCTGCTCTACAAGGCCGAGGCGCGCGACGTGCGCCTGCTCATGATCGACCCGAAGATGCTGGAAATGTCGGTTTACGAAGGCATCCCGCACCTGCTCGCGCCCGTGGTCACCGACATGCGCCAGGCCGCGCACGGCCTCAACTGGTGCGTGGCCGAGATGGAGCGCCGCTACAAGCTCATGAGCAAGCTCGGCGTGCGCAATCTCGCGGGCTACAACACCAAGATCGACGAGGCCAAGGCGCGCGAGGAGTTCATCTACAACCCCTTCAGCCTCACGCCCGACGACCCCGAGCCTCTGCGCCGCGAGCCGCACATCGTGGTCGTGATCGACGAGCTGGCCGACCTGATGATGGTGGTCGGCAAGAAGATCGAGGAGCTGATCGCCCGCCTCGCGCAGAAGGCGCGCGCCGCCGGCATCCACCTGATCCTGGCCACGCAGCGGCCCAGCGTCGACGTGATCACCGGCCTCATCAAGGCCAACATCCCGACCCGCATCGCGTTCCAGGTCTCGAGCAAGATCGACAGCCGCACCATCCTCGACCAGATGGGCGCCGAGGCGCTGCTCGGCATGGGCGACATGCTCTACATGCCCAGCGGCACCGGCCTGCCGATCCGCGTGCACGGCGCCTTCGTGAGCGACGAGGAAGTGCATCGCGTGGTGGCCTATCTCAAGAGCCAGGGCGAGCCCGACTACATCGAGGGCGTGCTCGAAGGCGGCACGGTCGATGGCGACGGTGACGGCGACCTGCTCGGCGGCGGTGGTGACAGCGAGAAGGACCCGATGTACGACCAGGCGGTCGAGGTCGTGCTCAAGAACCGCAAGGCCAGCATCTCGCTGGTGCAGCGCCACCTGAAGATCGGCTACAACCGCGCGGCGCGGCTGGTCGAGGACATGGAGAAGGCCGGCCTCGTGAGCGCCATGAGCGGCAGCGGCCAGCGCGAGATCCTCGTGCCCGCGCGCGCCGAATAGGCGCTCCCGCGCGATCCCGCGTCCATTCCGTTACGTGTTGAGATACGGCTTGCACAAGCTCGCTGCCCATTGCAAATCTTCATCAAGCCCTACAAGGGCGGCCATGGCCGCCGGGGTAAGGTCGATGCGGTGTTCAGCTTCGAAGGTTTGAAAAAATGAAGACTCGTCCCTGGCTGCTCGCCGGCCTTCTCCTCGCGTGCGGCGCCCATGCATGGGCCGGCGGCATGGAAAGCCTCGAGGCTTTCGTCAAGTCCGCCAAGTCTGGCCGCGCCGACTTCACCCAGACCGTGACCGCGCCGCCGCGCGACGGCCAGGCCGGCCGCGTGAAGACCTCGAGCGGCACCTTCGAATTCCAGCGGCCCGGCCGCTTCAAGTTCGACTACAAGAAGCCTTTCGCGCAAAGCATCGTGGCCGACGGCAAGACGCTGTGGCTCTACGACGCCGACCTCAACCAGGTCACGCAGCGCGCGCAGGCGCAGGCCCTGGGCTCGACGCCCGCGGCCCTGATCGCCGCCGCGCCCGACCTGCGCGCGCTGCAGGCCGATTTCGCGCTCGAAGCAGGACCGGAACGCGACGGCCTGCAATGGGTCAAGGCCACGCCGAAGAACAAGGACGGCCAGCTGCAGAACGTGCAGGTCGGCTTCCAGGGCGATGCACTCGCGGCGCTCGAGATCCTCGACAGCTTCGGCCAGCGCTCGGTGCTCAAGTTCAGCAAGGTCGAGGTCAACCCCGCGCTGCCCGCCGCCACCTTCGACTTCAAGGTGCCCACCGGCGCGGACGTCGTCAAGCAGTAATCCACCCCTCACTCGCTCATCCCGCTCTTGGCCGTCAGCTCGCATCAACCCCTGGCCGAGCGCCTGCGTCCGCGCACGCTCGGTGAAGTCATCGGCCAGCAGCACCTGCTCGGGCCCGGCATGGCGCTGCGCATCGCCTTCGAGTCGGGCCAGCCGCATTCGTGCATCCTCTGGGGGCCGCCGGGCACCGGCAAGACCACCATCGCGCGGCTGATGGCCGATGCCTTCGATGCGCAGTTCCTGAGCATCAGCGCGGTGCTCGGCGGCGTGAAGGACATCCGCGAGGCGGTCGAGCGCGCGACCGCGGCGCGCGACGGTCTCGAGCAGCGGCGCACCATCGTCTTCGTCGACGAAGTGCACCGCTTCAACAAGAGCCAGCAGGACGCCTTCCTGCCGCACGTCGAGTCGGGCCTCTTCACCTTCATCGGCGCCACCACCGAGAACCCCTCGTTCGAGGTCAACTCGGCGCTGCTTTCGCGGGCCGCGGTCTACGTGCTGCAGTCGCTCGGCGAGGCCGACCTCAAGCAGATCGTCGCCAAGGCGCAGGCCATCAATGCATTGCCCGCCATCGAGGACGCAGCGCTCGATCGCCTGATCGCCTATGCCGACGGCGATGCGCGGCGGCTGCTCAACACGCTCGAGACGCTGGCCGTCGCGGCACGCGCCGAGAAGCTCGAGACCATCGGCGACGAATGGCTGATGCGCGTGCTCGGCGAGCGCATGCGGCGCTACGACAAGGGCGGCGAGCAGTTCTACGACACCATCAGCGCGCTGCACAAATCCGTGCGCGGCAGCGACCCCGATGCCGCGCTCTACTGGTTCGTGCGCATGCTCGACGGCGGCGCCGACCCGCGCTACATGGCGCGCCGGCTGGTGCGCATGGCGAGCGAGGACATCGGCCTGGCCGATCCGCGCGCGCTGCGGCTCGCGCTCGACGCGGCCGAGGTCTACGAGCGCCTGGGCACGCCCGAGGGCGAACTCGCGCTGGCCCAGTGCGTGGTCTACCTCGCGATGGCGCCCAAGTCGAACGCGGTCTACACGGCCTACAACGCGGTGCGCGCGCTGGTCAAGAAGGACAGCACGCGGCCCGTGCCCATGCATCTGCGCAATGCCCCGACCAAGCTCATGAAGGAGCTCGACTACGGCAAGGGCTACCGCTACACGCACGACGAGGAGGGCGGTTTCGCGGCCGGCGAGCAGTACCTGCCCGACGGCCTGCAGGGCCAGATCTTCTACGAACCGGTCGATCGCGGACTCGAGATCCGCATCGGCGAGAAGCTGCGCGAACTGCGGCGCCGAAACGCTGAACAGGGGGACTGATACGCCCTTGCGGCATGCACGCAAGACGTGCATGGATACAAGCGCAAAGCGCATGACGTCAGCGGGTAAACCCCCGTCGATGCGCACCAAATAGGCGCTGGCCCGTGACTACAATCCCGCCCACTAAATCGGCGGCCACCACATGCTGGCTGGTTTTTTGCTTGTCAAGCCAAGGCGCCAAACCGGTGCCACGGTGGGTGAATGGCACCCCGCAACGGTGCAACACAGAGGAATCTTCTTTATGGACATTTTGCTGCAGCAGATCATCAACGGTCTGGTTCTCGGCAGCATGTATGCCTTGATAGCCTTGGGCTACACCATGGTGTACGGCATCATCAATCTGATCAATTTCGCGCACGGTGAAGTGCTCATGGTGGGGGCGCTCACGAGCTGGTCCATCATCGGGCTCATGCAGTCGTCGATGCCCGGCACGCCGGGCTGGCTGATATTGATCATCGCGCTGGTCATCGCGTGCGTCGTCGCCGCCACGCTGAACTTCGTGATCGAGAAGGTCGCCTACCGGCCGCTGCGCAACTCGCCCAAGCTCGCACCGCTGATCACCGCCATCGGCATGTCGATCCTGCTGCAGACGCTGGCGATGATCATCTGGAAGCCCACCAACAAGGCCTACCCGACCCTGCTGCCTTCGGACCCCATCCACATCGCCGGCGCCGTCATCTCGCCGACGCAGGTGATGATCCTCGGCGTCACCGCGGTCTCGCTGGCCATCCTCATGTGGCTGGTCAATTACACGAAGCTCGGCCGCGCGATGCGCGCCACCGCCGAGAACCCGCGCGTGGCCGCGCTGATGGGCATCCGCCCCGACATGGTCATCTCGGCCACCTTCATCATCGGTGCCGTGCTCGCGGCCATCGCGGGCGTGATGTACGCCTCCAACTACGGCATCGCGCAACACGCGATGGGCTTCCTGCCCGGCCTCAAGGCCTTCACCGCGGCCGTGTTCGGCGGCATCGGCAACCTCGCGGGCGCGGTCGTCGGCGGCATCCTGCTGGGGCTCATCGAGGCCATCGGCTCGGGCTACATCGGCACCCTCACCGGTGGCGTGCTCGGCAGCAACTACAGCGACATCTTCGCGTTCATCGTGCTGATCGTGATGCTCACGCTGCGCCCCGCCGGCCTGCTCGGCGAACGCGTGGCCGATCGCGCGTGAAGGAACTTGCCATCATGAAGAACAGCAAGAACCTCGCGCTCTACCTGGTCGGCGTCATCGCCGTGCTCGCGCTGCCGCTGCTGCTGCAAAGCCAGGGCAATGCCTGGGTGCGCATCGCCGACATCGCACTGCTCTACGTGCTGCTCGCACTGGGCCTGAACATCGTGGTCGGCTACGCCGGCCTGCTCGACCTGGGCTACGTCGCCTTCTTCGCGGTCGGTGCCTACCTCTACGCCCTCATGGGCTCGGGCCACCTGTCCGAGACCTTCGAGTGGTTCAAGGCCACCTTCCCGAATGGCCTGCACACCTCGCTGCTGATCGTGATACCGCTGGCCTTCGTGTTCGCGGCGCTGCTCGGCGTGCTGCTGGGGGCGCCCACGCTGAAGCTGCGCGGCGACTACCTCGCGATCGTCACGCTGGGCTTCGGCGAAATCATCCGCGTGTTCCTGAACAACCTCGACCAGCCGATCAATATCACGAACGGTCCCAAGGGCATCACCTCGATCGACTCGATCAAGTTCTGGGGCCTCGACCTGGGCAAGGCCTGGAAGTTCGACGGCTTCACCATCTCCTCGGTCACGCTGTACTACTACCTGTTCCTCGCGCTGGTGGTGGTCACCATCGTGATCTCGCACCGCCTGCAGGTCTCGCGCATCGGCCGCGCCTGGATGGCCATCCGCGAGGACGAGATCGCCGCCAAGGCGATGGGCATCAACACCCGCAACATGAAGCTGCTGGCCTTCGGCATGGGCGCGAGCTTCGGCGGCGTGTCGGGTTCCATGTTCGCGGCCTTCCAGGGCTTCGTCTCGCCCGAGTCGTTCAGCCTCATGGAGTCGGTGATGATCGTCGCCATGGTCGTGCTCGGCGGCATTGGCCACCTGCCCGGCGTGATCCTGGGTGCCGTGCTGCTGGCGGCCCTGCCCGAGGTGCTGCGCTATGTCGCCGGCCCGCTGCAGGCGCTGACCGACGGCCGCCTCGACGCTTCCATCCTGCGCCAGCTGTTCATCGCGCTGGCCATGATCGTCATCATGCTGGTGCGCCCGCGCGGCCTGTGGCCCTCGCCCGAGCATGGCAAGACGCTTCAGCGCAAGGGCGGCGTGCCGGTCGATCCGGCCCACGCCACCGTGGCGCCGGGCTCGCTGCAGACCCACGCACCGGGCGTCGACACCCCGGCCGACGAGCTGCCCGGTGCGGCCTCGCGTCCCATGTCGATCAATCCGTGAGCGAGGAGACGCATCCCATGAGCAAGGCAGACACCATCCTCGACGTTCGCGGCATCTCCAAGCGCTTCGGCGGCCTGCAGGCCCTGTCCGACGTCGGCATCACCATCCAGCGCGGCCAGGTCTATGGCCTGATCGGCCCCAACGGCGCCGGCAAGACCACCTTCTTCAATGTCATCACCGGGCTCTACACGCCCGACAGCGGCAGCTTCGAGCTCGCCGGCAAGCCCTACCAGCCCACGGCCGTGCACGAGGTGGCCAAGGCCGGCATCGCGCGCACCTTCCAGAACATCCGCCTGTTCGCCGAAATGACGGCGCTCGAGAACGTGATGGTCGGTCGCCATATCCGCACCCGTTCCGGCGTGGTCGGCGCGATGCTGCGCACCGGCTCCTTCAAGGCCGAGGAGAAGGCCATCGCCCAGCGCGCGCAGGAACTGCTCGACTACGTGGGCATCGGCAAGTTCGCCGACTACAAGGCGCGCACCCTGAGCTACGGCGACCAGCGCCGCCTCGAGATCGCGCGCGCCCTGGCCACCGACCCGCAGCTCATCGCGCTCGACGAGCCCGCGGCCGGCATGAACATGACCGAGAAGGTCCAGCTGCGCGAGCTGATCGACCGCATCCGCCGCGACGACCGCACGATCCTGATCATCGAGCACGACGTGAAGCTGATCATGGGCCTGTGCGATCGCGTCACGGTGCTCGACTACGGCAAGCAGATCGCCGAAGGCACGCCGGCGGACGTACAGAAGAACGAAAAGGTGATCGAGGCTTACCTCGGCACCGGAGGACATTGAGATGAGCGCAGCAGTGCAAACCCAAGAGGAAGTCGCGGCGGGCGCTTCGCAACGCAAGGCCGTCGGCAACGTGTTGCTCAAGGTCAGCGGCCTGAAGGTGGGCTACGGCGGCATCCAGGCCGTCAAGGGCGTGGACTTCGAGGTGCGCGAGGGCGAGCTGGTCTCGCTGATCGGCTCCAACGGCGCCGGCAAGACCACCACCATGAAGGCGATCACCGGCACGCTGCCCGCGGGCGCGGGCGACATCGAGTTCCTGGGCCGCAGCATCAAGGGCCGCGGCGCCTGGGACCTGGTGGGCGAAGGCCTGGTGATGGTGCCCGAGGGCCGCGGCGTGTTCACGCGCATGACGATCACCGAGAACCTGCAGATCGGCGCCTACATCCGCAAGGACAAGGCCGGCATCGCGAGCGACATGGAGCGCGTGTTCGTGACCTTCCCGCGGCTGCGCGAGCGCAAGGACCAGCTGGCCGGCACGATGTCGGGCGGCGAGCAGCAGATGCTGGCCATGGGCCGCGCGCTGATGGCACGCCCCAAGGTGCTGCTGCTCGACGAACCCACCATGGGCCTGTCGCCGATCATGTGCGACAAGATCTTCGAGGTGGTGCAGGCCGTGGCCGCGCAGGGCGTGACCATTCTGCTGGTCGAGCAGAACGCCAACCGCGCGCTGCAACTGGCCGACCGCGGCTACGTGATGGAGTCGGGCCTGATCACCATGTCGGGTGATGCCAAGGGGCTGCTCAGCGATCCGAAGGTGCGCGCGGCGTACCTGGGCGAGTAAGCGGCGCGGCGGGCCTTTCGAGGCCACGCAAAAAAAGGGCGGCGGTGCGAGGCACCGGCCGCCCTTTGTCTTGTGGGTGCGAGCTCAGTCGACCTTCGCGCCCGTGGCCTTCACCACCTGCTCGTACTTGCCGAGTTCGCTCTTCATGAAGGCGCCGAACTGCGCGGGCGTGCTGGCCACCGGCTCGGCCAGCAGCAGCGCGAAGCGCGACTTGGTCTCCGGCGCGTTCAGTGCGTCGACGAAGGCGTGGTTGAGCTTGGCGATCACATCCGGCGGCGTATGGGCCGGCGCGACCAGGCCCCACCAGGTGTCGATCGAGAAGTCCTTGAGCGTGTCCGACACCGGCGGCACCTCGGGCAGGGCGCTGCTGCGCTGCAGGGTGGTCACGGCGATCGCCTTGAGCTTGCCCGAGCGGATGTTGGGCGCGGCGGTGGCGAGGTTGTCGAAGTTGAAGTCGACCTGGCCCGACACCAGCGCCAGTTGCGCCGGGTTGCCGCCGTTGTAGGGGATGTGCACCGCGAAGATGCCGGCCGCCTTCTTGAACATCTCGCCGGCCAGGTGGCCGGCGCTGCCGTTGCCGCCGCTGCCGTAGTTGAGCTTGCCGGGGTTGGCCTTGGCGTAGGCGATCAGGTCCTTGAGCGTGGCGATCTTCAGGCGCTGCGCGGTCTCGGCGTTCATCACCAGCACGTTGGGCACGCGGACCATCTGCGTGATCGGCGCGAAGTCGGTCGCCGCGTTGAAGGGCATCTTGCTGTAGAGCCAGGGGTTCACCGCGTTGGTGGCGGTGGCCGCGATGCCGATGGTCAGGCCGTCGGGCGCGGCCTTGGCGACGATGTCGGCACCGATGTTGCCGCCCGCGCCGGGTTTGTTGTCGATGATCACCGGGCCGCCGAGCGTGTCGCGCACGCGTTCGGCCAGCGCGCGCGCCGTCACGTCGATGGGGCCGCCGGCCGCGTAGGGCACGACGAGGCGGATCGGGCGCTGCTGCTGGGCCAGGGCGGGGGCGCCGGTGGCCAGGGCGAGCGTGGAGAGGGCGAGGGTGGCGAGGAAGGTCTTGCGGGTTGTCATGCCCCGGATTGTCGGCGCGCCGCGCGGTGCTTGCAGCGTGGCTATCCCTAGCCGGCGCGCCGGGCCACCGGCTTCAGGGCAGTGCCTTGTCGGCCTCGGTGGTGAACGCGTCGGCGAAGAACTCTTCCTCGGGCAGGCCCGCGAGCGCCACGTAGTCGCGCTTGGCCGAATCGACCACGATCGGCGCGCCGCAGGCATAGACCTGGTGGCCCGAGAGGTCGGCGAAGTCCTCCAGCACCGCGGCATGGACGAAGCCGGTGCGGCCGGTCCAGTTGTCCTCGGGCGTGGCGTTGGAGATCACCGGCACGTAGCGCAGGTTCGGCATCTGCGCGAGCTGCTCGCGCACCCAGTCGTCCATGTAGAGGTCCTCGGGCCGGCGGCCGCCCCAGTAGAGCGTGGCGGGGCGGTCGATAGCCTTGAACTTCATGTGCTCGAGCAGCGCCTTGATCGGCGCGAAGCCCGTGCCCGAGGCCAGCAGGATCAGCGGCTTGTCGGAATCCTCGCGCAGGAAGAAGCTGCCGTAGGGGCCCTCGATGCGCAGGATCTCCTTTTCCTTCATGGTGAGGAACACGTGGTCGGTGAACTTGCCGCCCGGCAGGTGGCGCAGGTGCAGTTCGATGCCCGTGCCGGGCTCGCCCAGCGTGTGCGGCGCATTGGCCATCGAGTAGCTGCGGCGCGCGCCGTCGCGCAGGATGAATTCCACGTACTGGCCCGCGTAGAACTGCAGCGGCTCGCCGGCCGGCAGCTGCAGGCGCACCTGCATCACGTCGTGCGACTTGCGCGCGAGCGCGAGCACCCGCACCGGCATCTTGCGGATCGGATGGGCGCCGGCCTCGGTCACCTGGCGCGATTCGAGCACCACGTCGCTGCGCGCGCGGGCGCAGCAGGTCAGCACGAAGCCCGCGAGCTGTTCCTCCGCGCTCAGGGCCTTGCTCTGGTGCGGGCCGAGCTCGACCTCGCCCGAGAGCTTGCGGCACTTGCACGAGCCGCAGGCGCCGTCCTTGCAGCCATAGGGCAGGCCGATGCCCTGGCGGATGCCGGCAGCGAGGATGGTTTCGTCGCCTTGCGCCGCGAAATGGCGGCCGCTGGGTTCGACGGTGATGGAAAAGCCCGCCTCATGCGGCGCTGCAACAGTCATCGGTATTCTTCGGCTTGGATCAGCCCGTTACATGGGGGCTGAAAAAGAAAAGGGAACCCGAATTTTGCCTTCAATCCATAGCCCCTCCGGCGCGCTGCCGGCGCGCTTCCGCCGGACGCGTCTCCTGATCGTCGGCTGCGGCGACGTCGGCCAGCGCGTGGCGCGCGATCTGCGCGGGCGCGTGTCGCTGGTGGCGCTCACCTCCTCGGCCGAGCGCGTGAGCGCTTTGCGCACCGCGGGCATCCGGCCGCTGATCGGCAATCTCGACGATCCCAAGACCCTGCGCCGCCTGTCGGCGCTGGGCACGCGCGT
>NZ_JBZAYE010001029.1:0-1719 GCF_058244205.1 Variovorax sp. 20P10.2.4 | reverse complement strand
GCGTCCACGCCCAGCGCATCGGCGCGCAGCCACGACCCCGAGGACGGCAGCAGCCACCCGGCGATGCTGGTCAGCGGCACCGCCAGGGCCGCGGCCGCGGCCAACCAGAGCAGCTCGACCGCACCCCGCGAAACGCCGCGCAGGAAGGCCCAGGCCACGCTGCCCAGGAACACCGCGCGATAGACATGCTCGCGCCACGGCGCCAGCACCTCGCCCTGCCAGGCCCACAGCCACTTCTCGGCCGCCACCGTGAGCGACAGCGCCGCCACGCAGCCCAGCGACACGCCGACCGTGCCCGCGGCCATCCACCGGCTCGAGCGGCGTTGCTCGACGCGTGCCCCGCCGCGCTCGGCGCGCCGGCGCGACTCCACCCACAGCAGGTTGCCCGAATAGAAGAGAAAGGCCCCGGCCAGCCCGAGGAAGAAATAGCCCCAGCGCACCGTGCCGCCGCCATAGGCGCCGAAATGCAGCGCGAAGAAGGCCGAGACCGAGGCCATCCAGCCCGATTGCTGCCCCGCCAGGTACTCGGTGTGCAGCAGCCGGCCGTCGACCGCGCTCGCCAGCACGAACGAACCCTGCGCCTGGCGCGTCATGCAGCACGGCATGTCACCCGCGATCCAGACCGCGGCACCGGCCGTGCCGGCGCCGCGGAAGCGCAACGTGTGCGGCACGAAGCCCTCGGCCTGCGCGCGCACGCGCGCCTCGAGCGCGGACAGCGGCAGCAGCGCGGCCGGCGCGGGATCGGGGCGGATTGCGCTGAAGGGGCCGCTGGCCTTCCAGATCCGCTCGAACCGTGGCTCGCCGTAGACCGCGGCCTTCTGCGCGTCGTAGATCAGGTCGTGCATGCCGAACACCACCGCGCTCAGCGCCATGACCAGATGGAACGGCAGGCTCACGATGCCGATCACGTTGTGCGCGTCGAGCCACATGCGCTTGAGGTTGCGCCCGACGCGCAAGGCGAAGAAGTCCTTCACCAGCGTCGGCCACAGCACGACCACGCCCGAGACGATCGCCAGCGCATAGAGCGCGCTGACGATGGCCATGACCAGCGTGCCGGTCTCGAGGTCGACCGGCAGCGCGACGGTGCGGTGCACCACGTCGATGAACTGGCCGAGGCCAGCTGGCGCGTCAGGTGCGATGCGCAGCGTGCCGTCGGGCGCGAAGCTGGCGCTCCAGCCGCGCTCCTCGCCGCGCGCCTTCCACGCAAGGCGCTCGGGCGCGCCATGGCGCGCCCGATGCAAGGTGAAATCGGCACGCGCATCGGGCCGCGCGGCCAGCGTCTGCGCGATCAGTTCATCGACGCCCGGCGACGGCGCCGCCGCCACGGCGGGCGGCGTGGCCCAGCGGTCGAGCGGGCCCTTGAACATGGTCAGGGCGCCGGCATAGAAGGCGATGAAGAGCGCGAGGCCCGCGACGATGCCGGTCCAGGTGTGGAGCGTCTTGTAGGTGCGAAGGGTGTCGGCGCGCATGGCTCAGCCCGAGAGATGGCGCACGGCGAACAGCATCGCGCCCGCCACGGCGGTGGCGCCACCCAGCCAGGCCCAGGCACGCAGGGCCGAGCGGAACATGAACACCGCCGAGCAGATGCCCAGCCACAGCGGCGGCACGATCCACATGTTGAACTGGTACTTGTTGAGCGGCGCCATGCCGCCCGGCCCGAGCCAGGCGAACAGGCCCGACAGCGCGATCGCGAGCGCGAAGCCGGGCAGCGCGCCCGCG
>NZ_JBZAYE010001028.1:0-1721 GCF_058244205.1 Variovorax sp. 20P10.2.4 | reverse complement strand
GCCCATTTGCCGGCCCAGGTCCAGTCGCGGCCGCCGCGCTCGCCGCGGTAGCCCCACATCGCATCGGCCGTGTTGGCGAAGCGGTAGAGCGCCGCGCCCGGCAGGCCCAACAGCAGGAACCAGAACACCGGCGCCACCAGCGAATCGTTGAGGTTCTCGGCCAGCGATTCGATCGCGCTCTCGCGCACCTCGCGCTCGCCGAGCAGCGAGACATCGCGGCTCACGAGGCGCGCGAGCCGCGCCCGGCCCGCTTCCAGCGATTCGCCGAGCGCGGCCTCGACCGCGAGCACCTCGTCGCGCAGCATGCGCCAGGCGAACAGCGGCTTGAGCAGAAGGCCCAGCAGCAGCGCGAAAGCCCAGGCCGGCAGCGCGCTCTGCAGCACCGCCTGCAGCGCCACGGCGATCGCGAGCACGGCCAGCGCGCCCGCGCACCAGGCGATGGCGCCGAGCACGAAGGCGCGTCCTGCCTTGCCGGAAGCCGCGCCGAACGGCGGCGCGATGCGCGCGCCGGCCCAGCCCAGGTAGCGCCCGATCCACACCACCGGATGCCAGCGCGCGGGCGGTTCGCCGAGCCAGAGGTCGACCGCGAGCGCGATCCACAGCGCGACCAGCATGGCCAGCACGGGAGCGGTGAAATCGATGGCCGGCATGGCGCGATTGTCCCGAATCAGACGGCCGGCCGCGGCCGGCGGTGCCGCTGCCACTGGGTCAGCGCGCCGAGCGCGAGCAGCACCGCCATGCCGAACAGCGCCCAGAGCGCGCGCACCACCGAGGCGCTGCGCGGCGCGGGCACGGTCTCGGGCTGCGGTTCGAGCCGCAGGCCGCGCACGGGTTGGGTCGCGGCCTCGTTGCCTTGTTTCTGTTTGCTTTCACTCGGTGCCGGCGACTCGGCCTGCGTGGCCGGGGCCGTGGCGCCCCGCACCTCTACCGGCACCTCCACCGGCACCACGACCGGCTTCGGCGGCACGTTCATCGCCGCCCGTGCGAAGCGCTCCACCGCCACGTTGCGCTCGCGCAGCCCGCTGGCCTGCGCCGCCTGCGCATAGGCCTGCGCGAGCTCGCGCCGCGTCGCGGCATCGGGCGACCAGTAGTTCAGGCGCACCGCATCGAGCATGCGCTCCAGCGTCTGCGCGTAGGCCGCGCGGTTCGCACCCTCGAGCCAGGCGCGCGTGCCGAGCCGCTCGCGGTCGCGCACATAGGTGTCGTGCAGCGACTGCCACTGGTCGGGCCGCACCGTGGCCGGCGCGGTCACCTGCCAGCCCCAGAGGAACTGCGCGGTCTTCAGCACCTGCAGCGCGCCGCTGTAGCCCTCGGCCTGCTGCGCGGCGATCCATTGCGGGTGCAGGTAGCGCGTCTGCATCTCGCGCGCGATCGCGCCGGCGGCGGTGTCGGTGCGCACCGCGCCGGTGTCGCGCAGGTTCTGCACATAGAGCGCCGGATCCTTGCCCGTGAGATGGCGCACCGCCTGCGCGATGCCGCCGAGGTACTGGAAGGGATCGTCGTTGGTCAGCACGCCATAGAGGTTGGAGCTGCGCGCCATCAGCGCCGCGTCGACCTGCGCGAGATTGCCCGCGAAGGCGCCGGGCCGCGCGGCGCCGTCGAGGCCCTGGCCATAGGCGTGGCCCATGCGGTCGATGAACAGGCCCGCCATCTGCGCGTCGCCGCCGCCGCGGCGCTGCGAGCGCCAGAGCTCGCTCGCGAGCGCCGCCTCCTCGAGCCCG
>NZ_JBZAYE010001027.1:0-1734 GCF_058244205.1 Variovorax sp. 20P10.2.4 | reverse complement strand
TGCTCCAGCCGCCACCGCCGAAGCGCGCGAGGCCCGAGGCCAGCGAGACCACGAGCGCGACCATGCCCGCGAGCACCGCGATCACGAGGCTGGTGGTGAGGAAGAACGCGACCACGCCGATGCCGCCGCCCATGACCACCGAGCCCAGGGTCTTGCCGAGGATCGCGCGCACGATCGGCGCGCCGATGAAGACGCCGACGAACAGGAAGATCGCGAGGTTCTCCCAGTCGAAGCCCTGGCTGCTGCCGCCGCCGCCACCGTCGCGCGCGGGCTCGGGCAGCGGCTCGCCGTCGACCAGGCCGATCAGCCGGTCGACCGCGGCGTTGATGCCGCCCGCGAAGTCGCCGTTGCGAAAGCGCGGCTTCATCTCCTCGTCGACGATGCGCGCCGCCGCGAGGTCGGGCACCGCGCCCTCGAGCGCCTTGGCGGGGGCGATGCGCATCCGGCGGTCGTCCTTGGCGACGATCACGAGCAGGCCGTCGCCCACGCCCTTGCGGCCGATCTTCCAGGCATCGCCCACGCGCTGGGTGTAGCTCTCGATGTCCTCGGGCTGCGTGGTCGGCACCATCAGCACCGCGATCTGAGAGCCCTTGCGCTGCTCGAAGGCCGCGAGCTTGGTCTCGAGGCCGGCGCGCTGCGCGGCATCGAGCGTGCCGGTCTGGTCGATCACGCGCGCCGTGAGCGCGGGCACCGGCAGCGGGGCCTGCGCGAAGGCCGGCAGCGCGGCCCAGCCGAGCGCCACGGCAAGGAACGCGGCCAGCAGGCGGCGGATCAGGGCTGCGGCCATCGGCGCAGCTTTGCCTTACTTCTTCGGCGCGCCGAAGTCGACCGTCGGCGGCACCGAGATCTGGGCCTCGTTCTGCACCGAGAAGTTCGGCTTGGGCGCGTAGCCGAAGACCTTGGCCGTGAGGTTGGTGGGGAAGCTGCGCGCGAGCACGTTGTACTCCTGCACGCTCTCGATGTAGCGGTTGCGCGCCACGGTGATGCGGTTCTCGGTGCCCTCGAGCGTCACGCGCAGGTCGCGGAACGACTGGTTGGCCTTGAGGTCGGGGTAGCGCTCCGACACCACCATCAGCCGCGACAGCGCCGAGGAGAGCTCGCCCTGCGCCTGCTGGAACTTGTTGAAGGCCTCGGGGTTGTTGAGCGTCTCGGGCGTGACCTGGATCGAGGTCGCCTTGGCGCGCGCCTCGATCACCTTGGTCAGCGTGTCCTGCTCGAAGGCCGCTTCGCCCTTCACGGTGGCGACGATGTTGGGCACCAGGTCGGCGCGCCGCTGGTACTGGTTGAGCACCTCGCTCCAGGCCGACTTGCTGGCCTCGTCGAGCGACTGGAACTGGTTGTAGCCGCATCCGCTGAGGGACAGGACCGCCGCGAGGATCAGGAGCCAGCGCTTCATCATCATTTGCATTACCTCCACAGAATGGGGCCGAAGTTAGCATAGGTGCTCCTATGTCCCTCGATCCGCTTCAAGCCCTGCGCGGCGCGAACCGCCCGGCGGTGCCCATCCCCGACGCCTCCGCCGCCTTCGGCACGCTGCTCATTGCCGGCGCCACCGGCGCGCTGGGGCAGGACCTGCTGCACCGGCTCGCGGGCAGCCACCGCCATGCGCATGTGCGCGTGCTGGTGAGCGAGCCCATGCACGACGGGCTGCCCGGCGTCGAGTCCTGCCTCTGCCCGCCGCTGCCCATTGAGCAGTGGCCGCCGACCTCGGCCCAGGCCGCGATCGTCGCCTTC
>NZ_JBZAYE010001026.1:0-1740 GCF_058244205.1 Variovorax sp. 20P10.2.4 | reverse complement strand
CGAGGGCCTGCCGACGCGGGCCGAACTCGAAGCGGCGGGGCTGTGAACGCCATGGCTTCCTCTTCGTCTTCCTCCACCCGCAAGAACATCCTCGTCTTCCGCACCCTGCCCGAGGACCAGCTCGCGCGCCTGCAGGCCGCGCACGAGGTCGTCGTGGCCGACGCGCGCCAGTCGCCCGAGGCCTTCGCGGCCGCGCTGCCGGCGGCGCAGGGCCTGATCGGCTCGAGCGTCAACTTCAATGCCTCGATGCTCGACGCGGCGCCCCGGCTCGAGGTGATCTCGAGCGTCTCGGTCGGTGTCGACAACTACCCGCTGACCGAGCTGCGCCGCCGCAACATCGTGCTGTGCCACACGCCCGACGTGCTGACCGAGACCGTGGCCGACACCATGTTCGCGATCCTCATGGCCACGCAGCGTCGCGTGGTCGAGCTCTCGACCCTGGTGCGCGAGGGCCGCTGGACGAAGAACATCGGCGAGGACCTGTTCGGCACCGACGTGCACGGCAAGACGCTCGGCATCCTCGGCTTCGGCCGCATCGGCCAGGCGGTGGCGCGCCGCGCCGCCCTGGGCTTCGGCATGCCGGTGCTCTACCACGCGCGCCGCGCGGTCGACCTGGCCGCGCAGGCGCCCGAGCTGCAGGGCCGGGCCACGCACACGCCGCTCGACGAGCTGCTCGCGCGCGCCGACATCGTGCTCGCGATGCTGCCGCTGACCGAGGCCACGCGCGGCATGGCCGACGCCGCCTTCTTCGCGCGCATGAAGCCCGGCGCCGCCTTCATCAACGGCGGCCGCGGCGCGACCGTGAACGAGCAGGCGCTGCTCGACGCGCTCGACCAGGGCACGCTGCGCGCGGCCGGCCTCGACGTGTTCGCCAAGGAGCCGCTGCCCGCCGATTCGCCGCTGCGCACCCATCCGCGCGTGACGCCGCTGCCGCACATCGGCTCGGCCACGCACGAGACCCGGCATGCGATGGCCGAGCTCGCGACCACCAACCTGCTGCAGGTGCTGGCCGGGGAGCGGCCGACCGCGCCCTACGACACGGCCAGCGCATGAAACCCACGGGCCGCGCCACCATCGCCGACGTGGCGCAGGCCGCGGGCGTCTCCAAGGCCACGGTCTCGCGCTTCCTCAACCACCGCGAGCGGCTGCTGAGCCCCGACATCGCGGCGCGCGTCGAGGCCGCGATCGCCCAGCTCGCCTATTCGCCGAGCCCGATGGCGCAGGCGCTGAGCCACGGCCGCTCGCGGCTCATCGGCCTGATCGTGGCCGACATCACCAACCCCTATTCGGTGGCGGTGCTGCGCGGCGCCGAGAAGGCCTGCCAGGACGCCGGCTACCTCGTGATGCTGTTCAACCTCGGCAACGAGAGCGAACGCGAGCGCGAGGCCATCGACGCGCTCGCGGGCTACCAGGTCGACGGCTTCATCCTCAACACCCTGGGCCGCGGCAGCGGCGTGTTCGACGCGGTCGCGCTGCACGGCAAGCCCGCGGTGCTGGTCGACCGGCGCCACGCGGGCATGCACACCGACTTCGTCTCGCTCGACAACGAGGCCGCGATGAAGGCCACCTGCGACCACCTGGTCGAGGGCGGCTTTCGCGAGCTGCTCTACGTGACCGAGCCGCTCGCGGGCGTGAGCTCGCGGCGCGAGCGGACCGCGGCCTTCGGCGCCTGCGTGACCGCGAACGGGCCGCGCATGGCCGGCGAGGTGTTCGAGAGCGTGGAGGGCGAACAGCAGGCGC
>NZ_JBZAYE010001025.1:0-1740 GCF_058244205.1 Variovorax sp. 20P10.2.4 | reverse complement strand
CGGTGACGGCGCGCACCGCGCAGACGCGGCGGATCGGGTCGCGCATGCGGTCGAGGTTGGCGATCGACCAGGGCGTCTGGCGCTCGAAGGCGGCGCGGTAGCCGGTCGAGCGGAACACCTCGAGCGAGGCGGTGCGGTACAGGCCGAGGTAGCGGCGGCCGCCTTCGAGCGAGACATAGCGCGCGCCGGAAAGGAAGCCCGGGATGCGCACGCGTTCCTCGACGTGCTCGCGGTCGTACCAGCGGTTGAAGTCGGCCTCGTCGGCCGCGGGATCGACGTCGCAGGCGACGAAGAGCAGGCCGTTCTCGGCGGCGGAAGTTTCGGTGACGGAAGCGGTGGAAGTCATGGCGGCGGAAGCGGGAGCGGGCCTTCGAAAAAAGAAGGCGCGATCTTCCGTCGCGGGGTCAGGCTGTCACAAACGAGTTTTTCTGCGCGACAGCCACAAGAATTACTGGCCCCTCGATGGGGCGCAAATGCGCTGTTTCGAGGGTTAACCCTCTATGGCTCCGCTCCAGATTGGTGCGATTGCCGCGGCCGTGAACTGGTCGGAGGCCCGGCAGGCCAGCTCGGCCACGAGCCGGATGGCATCGGAGTCGGCGGCCTCCAGATGGCTCACCACCAGCCGCTGCGGCGAGATCAGCGCATCGCATTCGATGATGCGCACGTCGCCGGCCGCCACGTACTCGTAGACCGGCGGCAGCGGCACCAGTGCATTGCCGAAGCCGGCCTTCACCAGCCGCGCGAGCGCCGAGATCGAGCTCACGCAATGCACCTTGCCCAGCGGGATGCCCACCGCGCGGTAGAGGTTCTTGAGCGCCTCGTGCGGCTGCGAGCCCGGGCTCATGGTCAGCACCGGCTGGCGCAGCAGCTGCTCCACCGTCTGCGTGCCCTCGGCGCTCATCTGTCCGACCCAGCCCATGGGCATCGGCAGGCAGGGCGTGCTCACGATGCCCGCGCCCGCGATGTGGTCGGTCTGCAGCGCGATGTCGAGCGCGCCCTCGCGCAGGCCGCGGTGCAGCGCCAGCGTGGTCTCGGAGGTGAGCTGCACCTCGATGCCCGGGTAGGTGGAGCGCAGGTTGGTGAGGAAGCCCAGCAGCCAGGTGTGGACCACGGTCTCGATCGCGCCGATGCGCACCAGGCCCAGCAGGTCTTCGCGCGGGCGGCCCAGCGAGACGATCTCGCGGCGCAGCTCGAGCAGCCGCTCGCCGTAGTCCATCAGGCGCACGCCGACGGGCGTGAGCCGCAGCTCGCGCGCGTCGCGTTCGAACAGGCGCGCGCCGATGTCTTCCTCGAGCGAGGCGACGCGGTTCGACACGGCCGCCTGCGTGATGTGCAGCCGGTCGCTCGCGGCCCGGAAGCTGCCCAGCCGCGCGGCCCAGAGAAAGGCTTCGACGAATCGTGTGTTCATGCAGGTGTGTCCGCGGGGATTGTGCCGGCAATCGCGCGGCGGCCACCCCGGGACGGCCCGCATGGCTACTTCGCGGCGAGGGGGAGGGTGAGCGCGTCCAGCACCGGCACCACCGCGGCCGCGTCGTTGCTCGCGAGCAGCACCAGCGCCTCGCTGGTGGCTGGCGAGAACGCGAGCAGCGCGCGGTAGCCACCGGTCTGGCCGGTGTGGAAATAGATGCGCCGCTGCGCGCCGCCCGCGGCCGGATCGCGCATGCGCAGCGCATAGCCGACGTCGTACTCGCCCTGCGCCGACAGCGGCTCGCGCAGCCGCTCGGCCGCGGCGCCCAGCGG
>NZ_JBZAYE010001024.1:0-1741 GCF_058244205.1 Variovorax sp. 20P10.2.4 | reverse complement strand
TTGCCGCCGCCCAATGCGCCCAGGCCCGCGTAGGCCGCCAGACCGAGGCCCGCGTAGTCGGCGTACACGCCGGGACCGTCGAGCACGTAGGAACCGAACATCACGCCCCAGCCGGTGGCCTGGCCGAGTTCGCCGGCGCCCTGGCGCAGCAGCCAGCCGCCGACCAGCTCGGAATTGCTCCCCTGCAGGCCGCGGATGTTGCCGCCGGCCGCCAGCGTGAAGTCGCCGCCGCCGGTCGTGTACCACATGCGGTTCGGGTCGATGGCCGCGAGGTAGCCGTCGCGGTCGCCGAGGTTGCTGCCCAGCGTGGTGCCGTCGGGCTGCAGTTCGCGCGGTGCGTTCCAGACCGTGCCGGCGCCCGTGCCCGGCACCCAGGTGCCCGCGGTGTACACGCCGTAGAGGCTTTGCTGCGTGTAGTCGCCCGCGGCGAACAGCTCGAGGTCGCCGGTGCCGGTGCGCACCACGCTCGTGCCGGGTGCCTGCGGCCCCAGGCCCTTGCCCTGCAGGTTGACCTGGAACGGATCGTTGAGCGTGATGCCGCCGCCCTGCGAACGCACGGCGCGCGAATCGCTGCTGCCGAGGTCTGCGCCGCCCACCAGCCGCATCGACCACGAGGCGCTGCCCGCGCCGAGCATCGGCGCGATGGCCCAGATCGCGCGGCTGCCGGTCTGCGCCAGCGCGCTGCTCACGAACATGCCGGCCGGCAGCACGCTGCCGGCCGCGAGCTCGACCGGGTCGGCCAGCTCGAGGCCGTTGAGCACGGCCACGTCGGTGCCGGCGCGCCAGGTCGTGGCCGCCATGCGCATCCCGTAGATCGCGACGTTGCTGAACTGGATCGCGTTCATGCCCGCGCGCAGCACGGTGCCGGCCGGCAGCCGCAGGTTCGCCGTGGTGGTGCCGATCACGCCGACCAGCGTCGAGGTGTTGGTGCCCGCGGGGATCACGCGGCCGGTCGGCAGGATGATGTCGGCCGTGGTGACCACGTTCGCCTTCACGCGGTTGTTCAGGGTGTTGCCGCCGAGCACCACGTCCATCGGCAGCGGTGTGTCGTCCGACAGCGTCAGCAGCGTGTTGGCCGGCAGCGCGAGGTCGAAGCCGAGCACGCCCCCGTACGGCAGCTGGCTGCCCGCGGCGAGCGTGAGGCCGCCCGCGGGCACCTGGTAGTCGGTCTCCAGCGTCACCGAGTTCAGCACCTCGCGGTAGACCTTGCTGTCGGGCGAGTCGGGCGGCGGCGCGAAGCCGTCGTTGATGCTGCCGTCGATGTGCAGCTCGCCGCCCGCGCGCAAGGTGAGCACGCCGGCCTCGCCCGCCCCGCGCGTGCCGTTCGCGCCGGGGCCGTAGCGGTAGCCCGAGAGATCGAGGTCGCCCACGGTGTGCAGGTCGCCGCTGCTGCGGATCTCCACGCCGGGGCGCAGGTGAAAGGCGTCGCCGTCGATCTTCAGGCCCGCCAGCCGGCCCTGCAGGCCGGCGTTGTTCCAGGCCGCGTCGATGAAGGCGCGGCTGCGCGCGTCGATCTGGTCGAGGCCGACCATGCCGTCGGCGCCGACCGGGCTGCCGTTGGCATCGCCGTTGTTCTGCTTGACGCTGCCGTTGGCGTCGGTGGGCTCGTAGGTCCAGAAGGCATTGACCGCCACGCTCTTCGCGCCGCGGATGTTCAGCGGCGCGGGCGCGTCGATGCGCAGGTCGCCGCTGGTCTCGCCGGTGCGCGGCGCGTTGATGTCGAGCTGGCCGCGCGCGATGC
>NZ_JBZAYE010001023.1:0-1744 GCF_058244205.1 Variovorax sp. 20P10.2.4 | reverse complement strand
GCGCGCGCGCTGGCGGCCCGGCGCGCCGGTGGTGGCGCTGGTGTTCTACCGCTCGCACCTGCTGTCGGGCAACACGGCCGCCTTCGATGCGCTGGCCGAGGCGCTGTCGGCCGAGGGCCTGAACCCGCTGCCGCTGGCGCTCGATTCGCTCAAGGACCCGCTGTGCCTGTCGGCGCTGCGCGAACTCTGCGCCACGCATGCGGTGCAACTGGTGCTCAACACCACCGCCTTCGCGGCGCTGGGGCACGACGGCGGCGAGGGCGGCGAACCACCAACGCTGGCCGGTGACGCGCCCGTGCTGCAGGTGATCGTGAGCGGCGGCAACCGCGAGGACTGGCTGGCCGACAGCCAGGGCCTGCGGCCGCGCGACATCGCGATGCAGGTCGCGCTGCCCGAGATGGATGGCCGCATCGTGACGCGCGCCGTGAGCTTCAAGGGCCTGCTGCATCGCTGCGAACTGACGCAGACCGAGGTGGTGGGCTACCGCGCCGAGCCCGACCGCGTCGCCTTCGTGGCCGAGCTCGCGCGCCGCTGGTGCCGCCTGCGCAGCCTGCCGGTGGCCGACAAGCGACTCGCGCTGGTGCTCGCCAACTACCCGGGCAGCGAGGGCCGCATCGGCAGCGGCGTGGGGCTCGACACGCCGGCCTCGGTGATCGCGATCCTCCAGACCTTGCGCGCCGAGGGCTACATGCTCGGCGATCCGAAGGCGCAGCCGGCCGATGGCGACAGCCTGATGCAGACCCTGCAGCAGGGCATTGCCAACGACCCGCGCGAATGGCCCGCGCGGCCCGCCTGGCAGAGCTACGCGCTGGCCGACTACCGCGCGCGGCTGGCCGCGCTGCCCGAAGGCATGGCCGCGGCCATCGACGAACGCTGGGGCCCGCCCGAGCAGGATCCGATGCTGCGCCAGGGCCGCTTCATGATCGCGGGCCTGCGGCTGGGCCAGGTCTTCGTCGGCATCCAGCCCGCGCGCGCGCTGAACCTCTCGGGCTCGCAGGACTATGCGAGCTACCACGACGCCGAGGCCGTGCCGCCGCACGGCTACCTGGCCTTCTACTTCTGGCTGCGCGATGTGTTCGGCATCGACGCGGTGGTGCACGTGGGCAAGCACGGCAACCTCGAATGGCTGCCTGGCAAGAGCATCGCGCTGACGCAGGCCTGCTGGCCCGACGCGGTGCTCGGGCCGCTGCCCAACGTCTATCCCTTCATCGTCAACGACCCGGGCGAGGGCGCGCAGGCCAAGCGCCGCACCCAGGCCGTGATCGTCGACCACCTGATGCCGCCGCTCACGCGCGCCGAGAACCATGGCCCGATGCAGGACCTCGAGCGCCAGGTCGACGAGTACTACGACGCGCTGCTGGTCGACGCACGCCGCGCGCGCGTGCTGCGCGCGCAGATCCTCGCCGCCGTGCGCGCCCAGCACCTGGTCGACGAGCTCGACGCGGCGGGTGCCGAGGACGATGCCGTGCTCGCGCGCGTCGATGCCTACCTCTGCGAGCTCAAGGAAACCCAGATCCGCGACGGCCTGCATGTGTTCGGTGCCTCGCCCGAGGGCCGGCTGCGGCGCGACACGCTGCTGGCGCTGGCGCGCTATCCGGCGGGCGACGGCAGCGGCGCCGACGCGGGGCTGCTGGGCGCGCTGTCGCACGACCTGCTGCCCGGCGAGCACTTCGATCCGCTCGACATCGAGCCCGCGAAGCCCTGGCAGGGCGCGCGGCCCGCGCTGCTGCAAGCGGTGAGCGAC
>NZ_JBZAYE010001022.1:0-1746 GCF_058244205.1 Variovorax sp. 20P10.2.4 | reverse complement strand
GCGGCCATGGAGCGCTTGTTCACGATCACCGTCTTGGCCTTGTAGGCCTCCAGGATCGGCATGCCGTAGATCGGGCTGCCCTTGGTGTGCGCGGCCGGGTTCACCACGTCGTTGGCACCCAGGATGATCGCCACGTCGGCCTGGCCGAACTCGCCGTTGATGTCCTCCATCTCGAACACCTGGTCGTACGGCACCTCGGCCTCGGCCAGCAGCACGTTCATGTGCCCCGGCATGCGACCGGCCACCGGATGGATCGCGTACTTCACCGTGATGCCCTTCTCGGTGAGCTTGGCCGCGAGTTCCTTGACCGCATGCTGCGCACGCGCCACCGCCAGGCCGTAGCCCGGCACGATCACCACCGTCTCGGCATTGCCCAGCACGAAGGCCGCGTCGTCGGCGCTGCCGCTCTTCACGGGGCGCTGCTCCTTCGCGCCGCCCGTGGCCGCCGCAGCGTCGCCGCCGAAGCCGCCCAGGATCACGTTGAAGAACGAGCGGTTCATCGCCTTGCACATGATGTAGCTCAGGATCGCACCCGAGCTGCCCACCAGGCTGCCCGCCACGATCAGCATCGCGTTGTTCAGGCTGAAGCCGATGCCCGCGGCCGCCCAGCCCGAGTAGCTGTTGAGCATCGACACCACCACCGGCATGTCCGCGCCACCGATCGGGATGATGATCAGCACGCCCATCACGAAGGCCAGCGCGAGCATCGCGAAGAACGCGGTCCAGTTCTCCGTCGCCATGAACACGAGGCCCAGGCCCACGGTCGCCAGGCCCAGCACGAGGTTGAGCATGTGCTGGCCCGCGAACTGCACCGGCGCGCCCTGGAACAGGCGGAACTTGTACTTGCCCGAGAGCTTGCCGAAGGCGATCACCGAGCCGCTGAAGGTGATGGCGCCGATGGCCGCGCCCAGGAACAGCTCCAGGCGGTTGCCCGCGGGGATCGGATCGCCCTTGAGCGCGATGTTGAAGGCATGCGGCTCGGCCACGGCGGCCACCGCGATGAACACGGCCGCCAGGCCGATCATGCTGTGCATGAAGGCCACCAGCTCGGGCATCTTGGTCATCTCGACCTTGTTGGCCATGTAGGCACCGAGGCCCCCGCCCACGACCAGCGCGACCAGCACGTAGGCCAGGCCTTCGAGGTTGCCGCTGGCGAGCTTGTAGATCAGCGCGCCGGTGGTCAGCACGGCGATCGCCATGCCGGTCATGCCGAAGACGTTGCCGCGGATCGAGGTGGTGGGATGGCTCAGGCCCTTGAGCGCCTGGATGAAGCAGATGCTGGCCAGCAGGTACAGCAGGGTGACGAGGTTCATGCTCACTTGGAAGCTCCCTCGGCGGCTGCGGGCGCGGCCTTGCGCTCCTTCTTCTTGAACATCTCCAGCATGCGCCGCGTGACTAGGAAGCCGCCGAAGACGTTGACCGCCGCCAGCGCGACGGCCAGCACGCCCATGGTCTTGCCCAGGCCGGTCTCGGTGAGCGCGGCGGCCAGCATGGCGCCCACGATGACGATCGCCGAGATGGCGTTGGTCACGGCCATCAGCGGCGTGTGCAGCGCGGGCGTGACGGTCCACACCACGTGGTAGCCCACGTAGATGGCCAGCACGAAGATGATGAGGTTGATGACGGTGTGAGAGACGATGTCCATGATTTCTTCTCCTCGCGTGTTCGCTTACTTCTTCGTGACCTGGCCGTCCTGCGTGACGCGGCAGGCGGCGACGATGTCGTCCTCGAGGTCGATCTTCAGCG
>NZ_JBZAYE010001021.1:0-1746 GCF_058244205.1 Variovorax sp. 20P10.2.4 | reverse complement strand
GCTGCACGAGGACGTGGTGCTCGACGTGGTGCTGGGCCCGCGCACCGACTGGTTCACGCCCGAGGCGGTCGCGCTGCTCGCGAGCCAGCGCTGGACCGTCACGCCGCAGTCCAACCGCGTCGGCCTGCGGCTCGCGGGCGAAACGCCGCTGGCGCGCCTCGACACCGCCGAGCTGCCCAGCGAGGGCACCGCGCTCGGCGCGATCCAGGTGCCGCCGAGCGGCCAGCCCGTGCTGTTCCTCGCCGACCATCCGCTGACCGGCGGCTACCCGGTGATCGGCGCCGTCGCCACTCACCACCTCGATCGCGCCGGCCAGATCCCGGTCGGCGCGCGCCTGCGTTTCAACCCGGTGCGCGCCTTCGACGCGCACTGCCTTCCCGCTCCTTCCTCCGACACGCCATGAAGAAAGTCCTGATCGCCAACCGCGGCGAGATCGCCGTGCGCATCGCGCGCGCCTGCGCCGACTACGGCGTGCGCTCGGTGGCCGTCTATGCCGACGCCGATTTCGATGCGCTGCACACGCGCGTGGCCGACGAGGCCCATGCGCTCGAGGGCACGCGCCCGGCCGACACCTACCTGGCCATCGACAAGCTGCTGGCCGCGGCCGCGCGCAGCGGCGCCGACGCGGTGCATCCGGGCTACGGCTTCCTCTCGGAGAGCGCGGCCTTCGCGCGCGCCGTGATCGAGGCCGGCCTGTGCTGGATCGGCCCGCCGCCTTCGGCCATCGAGGCACTGGGCGACAAGGTGCAGGCACGCCGCATCGCGCTCGAGGTCGGCGCGCCGCTGGTGGCCGGCACGCCGGCGCCGGTGCGCGACGCGCAGGAGGTGCTGGCCTTCGCCGAGGCGCACGGCCTGCCGATCGCGATCAAGGCGGCCTTCGGCGGCGGCGGCCGCGGCCTCAAGGTCGCGTGGCGGCTCGACGAGGTGGCCGAGCTCTACGAATCGGCGGTGCGCGAGGCCGTCACCGCCTTCGGCCGCGGCGAGTGCTTCGTCGAGCAGTTCCTCGACCGGCCGCGCCATGTCGAGGCGCAGGTGATCGCCGACACGCACGGCCGCGTGGTGGTGCTCGGCACGCGCGATTGCTCGCTGCAGCGGCGCAACCAGAAGCTGGTGGAGGAGGCGCCCGCGCCCTTCCTCAGCGAGGCGCAGCGCGAGCGCATCCACCGCGCCGCGCACGACATCTGCGCGCGCGCCGGCTATGTCGGCGCCGGCACGGTCGAGTTCCTGCTCGGGCCCACGGGTGCGATCTCCTTCCTCGAGGTCAACACGCGGCTGCAGGTCGAGCATCCGGTGACCGAGGAAACCACCGGCATCGACCTCGTGGTCGAGCAGCTGCGCATCGCCGACGGGCTGCCGCTGTCGGTCAGCGAGACGCCCGCGCCGCGCGGCCATGCCTTCGAGTTCCGCATCAACGCCGAGGACCCCGGCCGCGGCTTCCTGCCCACGCCCGGACCGGTGCGCCTGTTCGAGCCACCGTCGGGTCCCGGCGTGCGCGTCGACACCGGCGTGGCCTCGGGCTCGAGCGTGCCGGGCAGCTTCGATTCGCTGATGGCCAAGCTGGTCGTCACCGGCGCCACGCGCGCCCAGGCGATGGCGCGCGCACGCCGCGCGCTGCGCGAGTTCCGCATCGAGGGCGTGGCCTCGGTGCTGCCGTTCCACCGCGCCGTGGTCGAGGCGCCCGACTTCGTGGCCGAGGACGGCTTCAAGGTCCACACGCGCTGGATCGAGACCGACTTCGCGCAGCCG
>NZ_JBZAYE010001020.1:0-1751 GCF_058244205.1 Variovorax sp. 20P10.2.4 | reverse complement strand
ACGTGCCCGGCGGCGCGCTGGCGCAATGGGTGCTGGTCGGTCGGCAAGCCCACTGGCTGCTGCTGCCGCGCGAACGCGCCGTGATGCAGCCCGGTGCCTGGCGCCCGCGGGTTTCGGCCACCCTGCACTGGGACACGCCCGCGCTCGCCGTGGCGCGCTTCGAGAGGGGCGATGCCGATGCCACGGCGCTGTGCAATGCGCTGCATGCCGCGGGCATGGCGGGTGCGATGGCGCGCGTGCTGGAACTCACCACGGCCTATGCGCAGGACCGCCGGCAGTTCGGCCGGCCGATCGCGCAGTTCCAGGCCATCCAGCAGGAGCTCGCGGTGCTGGCCGAGCAGGCGCATTCGGCCACGCTGGCCGCGCGCCTGGGCTGCTGCGCCGAGGGCTGGCAGCCCGATGCGTTGCGGGCCGCCATCGCCAAGCTGCGCGCCTGCGAGGCCGCGCGCGGTGTCGCGGCCATCGCCCATGCCGTGTTCGGTGCCATCGGCATCACCGAGGAGCATGTGCTGGGCCTCTACACGCGGCGCCTGCACGAATGGCGCCAGGCACCGGGCACCGAGACGCAATGCGCGCGCCTGCTCGGCGAAGCCGTGCTGGCACGGCCCGAGGGCCTGCTGGATGCCGTCCGGCTGCGGCTGGCGGCGGCGGTGCACGACTGAATCATCCAACGATCCGAAAGCGCGAATGACCGAACCGACTTCTCCCCCGACCCGCCAGGGTCCGCTCGCCGGCGTGAAGGTGATCGAACTCGCGGGCATCGGCCCGGGCCCGATGGGCGCGATGCTGCTGGCCGACATGGGCGCCGAGGTGCTGCGCATCGATCGGCAGACGCCGGCCGACCTCGGCGTGAAGCGGCCGCTGCAATACAACCTGCTGATGCGCAACCGCCGCTCGATCGCGCTCGACCTCAAGGACCCCGAGGCGGTGGCGCTGGTCCTCGAGCTGATCGAAGGCGCCGATGCGCTGATCGAGGGCTTCCGCCCCGGCGTCACCGAACGGCTGGGCCTCGGGCCCGAGGCCTGCCTGGCGCGCAACCCGCGCCTGGTCTACGGCCGCATCACGGGCTGGGGCCAGGACGGGCCGCTGGCGCAGGCCGCGGGCCACGACCTCAACTACATCGCGCTGACCGGCGTGCTGCATGCCATCGGCCGCCAGGACCAGCCGCCGTCGATCCCGCTGGCGGTGGTGGGCGACTTCGGCGGCGGCGCGCTCTATCTGGCGATGGGCGTGCTGGCCGGCATCATCGAGGCGCGGAGTTCTGGTCGCGGCCAGGTGGTCGATGCCGCGGTGGTCGACGGCGTGGCCCACATGGCCACGGCCTTCTTCGGCATGCGCGCGGCCGGCCAGTGGCGCGACGAACGCGGCAGCAACGTGCTCGATTCGGGCGCGCCCTTCTACGAGGTCTACGAATGCGCCGACGGCCTGTGGATCTCGATCGGCCCGATCGAGGCGCGCTTCCATGCCGAGCTGCTGCAGCGGCTGGGCATCGCGCCCGAGGCCGTCGGCACGCAACTCGATCCGCGCGACTGGCCGCGCGCGCGCGCCGTCTTCGCCGCGGCCTTTCGCACGCGCACGCGCCAGGCCTGGTGCGAGCTGCTCGAGGGCAGCGATGTCTGCTTCGCGCCGGTGCTGTCCTTCGGCGAGGCGCCCGCGCATCCGCACCTGCAGGCGCGCGGCAGCTTCGTCGAGATCGAGGGCGTGACGCAACCGGCACCGGCGCCGCGCTTCAGCCGCACGCCCTCGGGCCG
>NZ_JBZAYE010000102.1:0-17079 GCF_058244205.1 Variovorax sp. 20P10.2.4 | reverse complement strand
GTGCAGAAGGATTTCGCGCCGGCGCAGCATGCGCTGCTGCTCGAGGGCGTGCGCCGCCTCATCGACTACCAGGATCCGGCCTATGCGGGCCTCTACCTCGACCGCGCCGCCGCGCTGCAGTCGCTCGGCAGTCCTGCGCTGCTCGAGGTCGCGGCGCGCCACCTGGCGCTGTGGATGTCCTATGAAGACACGGCGCGCGTGGCCTCGCTCAAGATCCGCGCGACCCGCTTCGACCGCGTGCGCGACGAGTCGCGCGTGCAGGCCGACCAGCTGCTCGCGATCCACGAGTACATGCATCCGCGGCTGCAGGAGATCTGCGAGACCCTGCCCGCGGGCCTGGGCCGCTGGCTCATGCGCACCGGCTGGGCGCGCGGCCTGGTCGAACGCTTCACGCGCAAGGGCCGCGTGGTGCAGACCAGCTCGCTGCATGGCTACCTGCTGCTGTCCACCGTGGCCGGCATGGGCCGCTGGCGCCGTTCCACGCTGCGCTACGCGGACGAGAACCGGCGCATCGAGGCCTGGCTGGCCGAGATCGCCGCCACCGCCGCGCGCAACACCGAGCTCGCGATCGAGGTCGCGCAGTGCCAGCGGCTGGTCAAGGGCTACAGCGACACGCACGAACGCGGCCTGCGCAACTACGACACCGTGATGGCGGCCCTGCGCCGCGCCGGCGATGCGCTCGCGCCGGCCACCTTGCGCGAGCTGCGCAATGCCGCGCTGGCCGACGAGCACGGCCACCAGCTGCAGGCGGCGCTGGTACGCCACGCACTGGCCTGAACGACGAAGAAGAGACGACACCCATGGCCTCCGATCCCACGACCCTTCGCCTGCGCGTCGCCGAAGCGCGCGAACTCAATCCGCTGGTCCGGCTGTTCCGCCTGCGCGCCGACGATGGCGCCGCGCTGCCGGGCTTCGAGGCCGGCGCCCACATCCGCGTGCGCGTCGACCTCGGCCACGGCCAGTCGGACTGGCGCCACTATTCGCTGATCGACTTCGCGGCGGGCGGCCAGCCGGCACCGGCCGAGTACCTGATCGCGGTGCGCAAGGAGGCCGCGGGCCGCGGCGGCTCGCGCTTCATGCACGAGCGGCTGCGCGAGGGCGACACCATCGAGGCCGAGCCGCCGAAGAACGATTTTCCGCTGCACGCCGGCACGGGCCGCGCGGTGCTGCTGGCCGGCGGCATCGGCATCACGCCGCTCGCGAGCATGGCCGCGCACCGCCGCGCGCAGGGCCTGCCGGTGGAACTGCATTACGCGGGCCGCAGCCGCGCGCTGATGGCCTTCCTGCCCGAACTCGGCGAGCTGCTGGGCACCGACCTGCTGCTGCACGACGACGAGTCGAAGGGCGCGCCCTTCGACGTGGGCGCGCTGCTCGCGCGCTGCGACCCGGCCGACCAGCTCTATGTCTGCGGCCCCAAGCCCATGCTCGACGCGGTGCTGGCCCAGACCCAGGCGCGCGGATGGAACAGCGACCGCGTGCACTTCGAGCTCTTCACCGCGCCCGTGGTGGAGGAGGGCGACCATGCCTTCGAGGTCGAGCTCGCCATGTCGGGCCAGCGCTTCACCGTGCCGGCCGACCAGAGCATCCTCGACTGCCTGATCGAGCACGGCTGCGACCCGATGTTCGACTGCAAGCGCGGCGAATGCGGCGTGTGCGCCGTGCCCGTGATCGACGGCGAGATCGACCACCGCGACTACGTGCTCACGGCACGCGAGAAGGCCGCGGGCAACGTGATCCAGATCTGCATCTCCCGCGCCAAGGGCCAGCGGCTGGTGCTCGACCTCTGAACCCAAGGAGTCCACGCATGACCAGCTACCGAGGCAATCCCGACGCGGTCCGCGCGCTGGTGCGGCCCGACCGCGTGCACCGCGACCTCTACATCAGCGAGGAGATCTTCGCGCTCGAGCAGGAGCACTTCTTCGCCAACACCTGGAACTACGTCGGCCACGAGAGCCAGTTGCCCAAGCCCGGCGACTACATCACCAACGAGATCGCGGGCCGGCCGCTGATCGTGGTGCGCCATGCCGACGGCAGCGTGCGCGTGCTGATGAACCGCTGCGCCCACAAGGGTTCGCGGCTGGTGAGCGCGCCCTGCGGCAACACCGGCAAGTTCTTCCGCTGCCCGTATCACGCCTGGACCTTCAAGACCGACGGCTCGCTGCTGTCGATCCCGCTGAAGAACGGCTACGAGGGCACGCAGCTGCACGACTGCGAGGCTTCCAAGGGCCTGGTGCCGGTGGCGGGCGTGCGCAGCTACCGCGGCTTCGTCTTCGTGAAGATCAACGACGTCGGCCCCTCGTTCGAGGAGTACTTCGGCGACTCGCTGAGCTCGATCGACAACATGGCCGACCGCTCGCCCGAGGGCGAGCTCGAGATCGCCGGCGGCTGCCTGCGCTTCACGCACCAGTGCAACTGGAAGATGTTCGTCGAGAACCTCAACGACACCATGCATCCGATGGTGGCGCACGAGTCCTCGGCCGGCACCGCCAAGACCATGTGGGCCGGCAAGCCCGCCGACGAGCCCAAGCCGATGGCGATCGAGCAGTTCGTGCCCTTCATGTCGGACTACAAGTTCTTCGAGGACATGGGCGTTCGCACCTACGACAACGGCCACAGCTTCACGGGCGTCAACTTCAGCATCCACAGCAAGTACAAGGCGATCTCCGCGTACGACGACGCGATGAAGGCCCGCTACGGCGAGGAGCGCACCGCGCAGATCCTCGGCATGGCGCGCCACAACACGGTCTACTACCCGAACCTCACGATCAAGGGCGCGATCCAGGCGATCCGCGTGGTCAAGCCGGTGTCGGCCGGCATGTCGATCGTCGAGAGCTGGACCTTCCGCCTCAAGGGCGCGCCGCCCGAGCTGCTGCAGCGCACCACCATGTACAGCCGGCTCATCAACTCGCCGTTCTCGGTGGTGGGGCACGACGACCTGCAGGCCTACCGCGGCATGCAGGCCGGCCTGCATGCCAGCGGCAACGAGTGGGTGAGCCTGCACCGCAACTTCGAGGACGGCGAGGCCGAGCGCAGCGGCGAGGCCACCACCGTCGGCACCAGCGAGCTGCCGATGCGCAACCAGTACCGCAGCTGGGCGCGCTACATGACGGAGACGATGTGATGAGCGCCGCCGTCACGCACCAGCAGCTGGTCGACTTCGTGGTGCGCGAGTGCCGCCTGCTCGACGCCAAGCGCTACGAGGAGTGGAATGCGCTCTTCACCGACGAGGCCTTCTACTGGGTGCCGCTGATTCCCGACCAGGAGGACGGCATCAACCACACCTCGCACATGTACGAGGACAAGCTGCTGCGCGAGCTGCGCATCGAGCGCCTGAAGAGCCCGCGCGCCTTCTCGCAGCAGCCGCCGAGCCGCTGCCACCACCTGCTGCAGGCACCCACGGTCGAGGAGTTCGACGAGGCTGCCAACCGCTACGTGGTGCGTACGGAGTTCCACTACACCGAGTGCCAGGGCGACGAACTGCAGTTCTACGTCGGCACCTTCTTCCATCACCTGCTGTGGCAGGACGGCGCGCTGCGCATGACGCTCAAGCGCGTGAACCTGCTGAACTGCGACGCGGCACTGCCCGCGGTGCAGCTCTTTATCTGAACGGACGGACACCGCGATGACGCATCCCACCGTCCATGCCGCCTTCGCCGCCTCGGCGGCGCGCACGCCCGAGGCCGAATTCCTGTGCGTCGAGCCGGTCACGGCCGCGAGCTATGGCATCGAGGCCGGCAGCATCCGCTGGCGCGAGGCCGCGGCCGAGGTCGACCGGCTGCGCGAGGCCTATGCACGCGCGGGCTACGGCCATGGCCACCGCGTCGGGCTGCTGCTCGAGAACCGGCCGGCCTTCCTGTACCACTGGTTCGCGCTCAATGCACTCGGCGTGAGCGTGGTGCCGATCAATGCCGAGATGCGCGCGGCCGAGCTGGCCTACCTGATCGGCCACAGCGGGATCGAGCTCGCGGTGAGCCTGCCGCAGCGCGCCGACGATCTGCGCGCGGCGGCGCAGCGCGAAGGTGCCACGCTCGACGTGATGCAGGCCTCGGACCTCGAAGTGCCGCCGGCCCGCGGCCGCGCACCGCGCGCGCACGAACCCGTCGGCCCGAACACCGAATGCGCGCTGCTCTACACCTCGGGCACCACCGGGCGCCCCAAGGGCTGCATGCTGGGCAACGAGTACTTCATCCGCGCGGGCGAGTGGTATGCGGGGCTCGACGGCGTGTGCGAGGTGCGGCGCGACCGCGAGCGGATCATCACGCCGCTGCCGCTCAACCACGTGAACGCGATGGCCTTCTCGACCATGGTGATCCTGGTGGCCGGCGGCTGCCTGATCCAGCTCGACCGCTTCCATCCGAAGAGCTGGCTGCACAGCGTGCGCGAGACCGGCGCGACCATCGTCCACTACCTCGGCGTGATGCCCGCGATGCTGCTGGCCGCGCCCGCGTCGCCCTCCGACCGCAAGCACGCGGTGCGCTGGGCCTTCGGCGCGGGCGTGGACCGGCGCAACCATGGCGTGTTCGAGGAACGCTTCGGCTTCCCGCTGGTCGAGGCCTGGGCCATGACGGAGACGGGCGCCGCCGCCTGCGTGATGGCGAACCATGAGCCGCGCCACATCGGCACGAGCTGCTTCGGCCGGCCCGAGGATTTCGTGGAGCTGCGGCTGGTCGACGAAGCCGGCGCGGACGTGCCGGTGGGCACGCCGGGCGAACTGCTGGTGCGCAGCGCGGGTCCCGATCCGCGCCGCTATTTCTTCTCGGGCTATCTCAAGGACGAGGCCGCGACCCAGGAGGCCTGGGCCGATGGCTGGTTCCACACGGGCGACATGGTGCGCCGCGAATCCGACGGCAGCCTCTGCTTCGTCGACCGCAAGAAGAACGTGATCCGCCGCAGCGGCGAGAACATCTCGGCGGTGGAGGTCGAGAGCGTGCTGAACCAGCATCCGGCGGTGAAGAGCTCGGCCGTGGCCGCGACGCCCGATACGGTGCGTGGCGACGAGGTGCTGGCCTGCATCGTGCTGCACGAGGCGGTGAATGAGGATGCGCGCTCCGCCGTGGCGCTGAGCATCGTGGCGCATGCGCTCGATCAGCTCGCCTATTACAAGGCGCCTGGTTATGTGGCGTTCGTCGATGCCTTGCCGCTCACGGCTTCTCAAAAGATCCAGCGCGGGGAGTTGCGTGTGCTGGCCCAGGGTTTGCCTGGGCAGGTGCATTGCATCGATACGCGTGGGTTGAAGAAGAGGCAGGGGTGATGGACATGCGCTTGATTCGTTCGGGACGGGCTCACGCCGACGGGGTACTCCCCTCCGCGAATGTCCCCCGCCCTTCGGGCTCCTCCTTTATTTCGCTGCGGGGAGTACCCCATCGACGTGAGCTTGGGGCAGGGCGGTTGAACCGGCCCGCACAACGACTGCGCCCACGTGCACAGGGCAGTGGGTGCTTCCCGCAGCGAAATAAAGGAGGAGCCGAAGGCGGGGGACATTCGCGGAGGGAAGTACCCGCTGTCCTGTGCACGCGCCCCCGGCCGAACAAAGTGGAGCCCAAACAATGACCCACCGCCAATCCTACGAAGGCGTAGCCGTAGCGGTCCCCGTCACGGTGCCCTACCAACGCTACTCCACGCTCACAGCGCACTGGTTCCTGGGCCAGGCGATTGAGGCCCTCGTCAAAGACAGCGGAATCGAGAAAGACGCAATAGACGGCCTCTGCATCAGCAGCTTCTCATTGGCCCCAGACACCGCAGTAGGCGTCACCCAGCACCTGGGCCTCTCGCCACGCTGGCTCGACCACGTACCGACGGGTGGCGCCTCGGGCGTGATGTGCCTGCGCCGTGCCGCGCGCGCGGTGCAGAGCGGCGATGCCGATGTCGTGGCCTGCGTGGCGGCCGACACCAACCATGTCGACTCCTTCCGCCAGACCCTCGGCAGCTTCAGCAACTTCGCGCGCGATGCCACCTATCCCTATGGATCGGGCGGGCCCAATTCGATCTTCGCGATGATCACCGCGCACTACATGCGGCGCTTCGGTGCGAAGCGCGAGGACTTCGGCCGCATCGCGGTGGACCAGCGCGCCAATGCGCTGCGCAATCCCAACGCCATGTTCAAGAAGCCGCTCACGCTCGACGAGTACATGGACGCGCGGCCCATCGCCGAGCCCTTGCACCTGTTCGACTGCGTCATGCCCTGCGCGGGGGCCGAGGCCTTCCTCGTGATGAGCGAGGAGCGTGCGCGCGACCTCGGCCTTGCGCACGTCGCGATCCGCGGCGCCATCGAGCGCCACAACGCCTATTCGGAAGATCCGGTGATGGTGCAGGGCGGCTGGCGCCGCGACCGCGACGACCTCTATGCCCAGGCCGGCGCCGCGCCCGCGCAGGTCGACTTCATCCAGACCTACGACGACTACCCCGTGATCGCCATGATGCAGTTCGAGGACCTGGGCTTCTGCGAGAAGGGCGAGGGCCCGGCCTTCGTGCGCTCGCACACCATGACCTGCGAAGGCAGCTTTCCCAACAACACCAGCGGCGGCCAGCTGTCCGCGGGCCAGGCCGGTGCCGCGGGCGGCTTCCTCGGCATGACCGAGACCATCCGCCAGCTCACCGACACCGCGGGCGCGCGCCGCGTGCCCGACGCCAAGCTGGGCCTCGTGGCCGGCTTCGGCATGGTGACCTACGACCGCTGCCTGTGCACCGGCGCCGTCCTCCTGGGGAGAAGCCAATGACCATGCCCCTCATGCGCCCTCCGCGCAAGAACCCCGTGCTGCGCACGCGGCAGATGAACCTGCCGCCCTGGCAGCGCGGCCGCATCGCGCTGGGCATCACCGCCGCCGCGGCCGAGGGCCGCTTCGAGCTGCAGACCTGCGAGGACTGCGGCACCGTGCAGTACCCGCCGCGCGCGGCCTGCCACAAGTGCCTGTCGCCGCACCTCGCCTGGCGCGAGCAGGACGGCGAGGGCGAGCTGCTGAGCAGCACCACGCTGCATCACAGCAACGACCTGTTCTTCCGCGAGCGCCTGCCCTGGCGGCTGGGCCTGGTGCACCTCGATGCCGGCCCTACGCTGATGGTGCACCTGCACGGCGAGGTCGGCGAGGCGCCCTCGCGCGTCAAGGTGGGCGCGCGGCTCGACCGCGCGGGACAGGCGGTACTGATCGGATTCCCGAACCAAGGAAGTGCACACATGGCCGACGACAGGATGCTCAGAGAAATGACCAGCGACCCCAAGTTCCGCAAGGTGCTGGTGACCGACGGCAAGACCGAGGTCGGGCAGGCGATCGTGCGCGCCCTCGTGAAGGCCGGCGCCGACATCGTCTGGGTCGGCCATGCCGAACCCTGGAAGAAGCTCGGCGACGGCCTCGACGACATCGGCGCGCTGCCGCAGGTCACGCTGGTGCCGCTCGACCTCACCAACGGCCGGCAGGTGACCGAGCTCGCGGGCTCCATCGGCGGCAAGGTCGACATCGTCATCAACAACGCCGAGGTGCACCGCACCTTCGGCATCGCCTCGCGGCGTGGCACCGACGTGGCCAAGGCCGAGATGGACATCAACTACTTCGGCGCGCTGCGGCTGGCGCAGGAGTTCGGTCCCGCGCTCAAGGGCCGTTCGGCCGATGGCGCCACCGGTGCCACCGCCTGGGTCAACTTGCTGTCGATCTACGCGCTGAGCAACTACCCGGCGCACGGCACCTTCAGCGCATCGAAGGCCGCCGCCTATTCGCTCGCCCAGTGCCTGCGGGCCGAGATGCGGCCGGCCGGCATCCGGGTCGTCAACGTGTTCCCGGGCCCGATCGACGATGAGTGGAACCAGCACATGCCGCCGCCCAAGCTCGGCGCCCCGGCACTCGCGAGCGCGATCGTGAAGGCGCTGCGCGACGGCGTGGAAGACGTCTACCCCGGCGACGTGGCGCAGGAGTGGCTCGAGCGCTGGCGCGACAACCCCAAGGTGCTGGAACGCGAACTCGCGGCCGGCGGCAGCTGAAGACAGACAGACAGAGACAGGAGCGCTCCCCGATGACCACCAGCAACCCCACGCTCACCCCGGCGCAGATCCTCGCGGGCCTGGCCGGCGCCCTGGCCGGCGGCGGCATCCGCGTGATCGACCTCACCCAGACCCTGACGCCCGAGTTCCCGCAGATCGCGCTGCCGCCTGAGATGGGGCAGTGCTGGCCGTTCCGCATCGAGGAGGTCTCGAAGTACGACGAGCGCGGACCCGGCTGGTACTGGAACAACTTCTCCTGCGGCGAACACACCGGCACCCACTTCGATGCGCCGATCCACTGGATCTCGGGCCGCGACCTGCCGAACAACTCGGTCGACACCATCCCCGTGCAGCACTTCGTGGCGCCGGCCTGCGTCATCGACTGCTCCCCGCAGGTCAAGGACGACCCCGACTACCTGCTCACGCCCGCGGACATCGAGGACTACGAGGCGAAGCACGGCCGCATTCCGGCCGGCGCCTGGGTGCTGATGCGCACCGACTGGTCGAAGCGCCACGACCCCGAGGCCTACCAGAACTTCGACGAGACCGGCCAGCACACGCCGGGCCCGAGCACCGAGGCCGTGCGCTTCCTGGTCGAGCAGCGCGACGTGCTGGGCTTCGGCTCCGAGGCCATCGGCACCGATGCCGGCCAGGGCTATCACCTGCGCCCGCCGTACCCCTGCCACTACTACATGCACGGCGCGGGCCGCTATGGCCTGCAGTGCCTGAGCAACCTCGACCTGCTGCCGCCCGCGGGCGCGATGCTGATCTGCCCGCCGCTGAAGATCGAGAAGGGCAGCGGCAGCCCGCTGCGGGTGCTCGCGCTGGTGGGAGCGAACGCATGAGCGAAGCACCGAAGACCGCCGTCGTCACCGGCGGCAGCGCCGGCATCGGCAAGGCCATCTGCCTCGACCTGCTCGAGCAGGGCTACGAGGTCGTCTCGCTCGCGCGCCGCAAGGCCGAGATCGACCATCCGAAGCTGCACAGCATCGAGGTCGACCTTGCAGACCGCGCGGCCACGGCCGAGGCCGCGAAGGAGCTGGTGTCGCGCTTCGAGGTGACCACCGTGGTCCACAACGCCGGCGTGATTCGCGCCGCGCTGCTGCCCGAGGTCCAGCTGTCCGACCTCGACGCGCTGGTCGACCTGCACCTCGGTTGCGCGATCCAGCTCGTGCAGGCCGCGCTGCCCGCGATGCGCGCGCGCCGCTTCGGCCGCGTGGTGCTGCTGTCGTCGCGCGCCGCGCTGGGCCTGGCCACGCGCACCAGCTATTCGGCCACCAAGGCCGGCATGCTGGGCATGGCGCGCACCTGGGCGCTCGAGCTCGCGCCCGAGGGCATCACCGTCAACGTGGTCGCGCCCGGGCCGATCCGCACCGACATGTTCTACGACGTGGTCGAGGCCGGCAGCGAGAAGGAACGCGCGCTGGCCGCCAGCGTGCCGGTGCGCCGCCTCGGCGAATCGGCCGACGTGGCGCGCGCCGTGCGCTTCTTCGCCGACCCCGCCAACAGCTTCGTCACCGGCCAGGTGCTCTACGTCTGCGGCGGCACCAGCGTCGGCAGCCTGGCGCTCTGAATCCCCACCACCGAGTTCCCGTCACCCACCCCCATCACTCCAGGAGAAGAAGCATGACAGTCATGACCCGAATCCGTGCCCTCGCGGGCCTCGCCGTGGCCGCGGGTGCGCTCGCGGTATCGAACGCCTGGGCGGCAGACCTCAAGGTCGGTTTCATCACCTCGCTGTCGGGACCGGTGTCCTCGCTCGGCATTCCCTACGACAAGGGCATCAAGGCCGCGCAGGCCTACAAGTCCGAGGTCGGCGGCCGCAAGGTGCAGCTGATCGCGCTCGACGATGCCTCCGATCCCTCGACCGCCGCGCGCAACGCGCGCAAGCTGATCGAGGAGGACAAGGTCGACGTCATCATCGGCACCGCCGGCGCGCCGGGCTCGCTGGCCATCGCCGGCGTGGCGCGCGAGACCAGGACCCCGCTGATCTCCATCGCCAACGCCGACCTGCCGGGCGAGGAGGGCGCATGGATGGTGACGCTGCCGCAGCCCGCGCCGCTGATGATGGGCGCGATGGTCGAGAAGATGAAGCAGGCGGGCGTGAAGAGCGTGGCCTACATCGGCTACTCCGACGCCTGGGGCGACCTGGTCTACGACGCGCTCAGCAAGGCCGCGCCCGCGGCCGGCATCAAGGTGGTGAGCAACGAGCGCTATGCGCGCAGCGACTCCTCGGTCGCCGGCCAGGTGCTCAAGATCGTCGCGCTGCGGCCCGACGCCGTCATCACCGGCGCCTCGGGCACGCCCGGCGCGTTGCCCTACCTCGCGCTGACCGAGCGCGGCTACAAGGGAAAGATCTACGGCATGCACTCGCTGATCAACCCCGACTTCATCCGCGTCGGCGGTCCCTCGGTCGATGGCCTGCTCGCGCCCACGGGCCCGGTGGTGGTGGCCGAGCAGCTGCCCGACACCAACCCGATGAAGAAGATCGCGCTCGACTTCCGCGCCGCCTTCCAGAAGGCCAACGGCGCGCCGCCCACCGACACCTTCTCGGCCTACAGCTTCGATGCCTGGCTGATCTACCTCGACGCCGCGCAGCGCGCGCTCGCCACCAAGGCCGAGCCCGGCACGCCGCAGTTCCGCCTCGCGCTGCGCGACGCCATCGTGAGCACCAAGGAGCTGGTGGGCACGCACTCGGTCTACAACTTCAAGCCCGACAACCGCTACGGCTCCGACGACCGCTCGCGCGTGGTGGTGCGGCTCGACAAGGGCCAGTGGAAGCTGGTGCCCTGAGCACGGCCCTTCGCGCGGCGCATCCCTTCCTTTCTCCCCAAGACACCACCCACCCATGAAACTCGCTCGCATCGCCGCGCTCGCGGCCGTCTCGCTCGCCGCGGCCCAGGCCTTCGCCGCCGACCTCAAGGTCGGCGTCATCAGCTCGCTCTCGGGCCCGGTCTCGGCGCTCGGCATTCCCTACGAGAAGGGCATCCGCGCCGCGCTCGCGCAGCAGCCGACCATCGCCGGCCACAAGGTCGAGCTGATCGTGCTCGACGACGCATCCGATCCCACCACCGCCGGGCGCAACGCGCGCAAGCTGGTGACCGAGGACAAGGTCGACGTGCTGATCGGCACTTCGGGCGTGCCTGGCGCGATGGCGATCGCGGCGGTGGCGCGCGAGCTCGGCACGCCGCTGATCTCGCCCACGCCGGTGTCGCTGCCGGGGCCGGAGAACGTGTGGACCGTCTCGGTCTCGCAGCCCTTCGAGCTGATGGTGGCGGCGGTGGTCAAGCGCATGCAGCAGGCCGGCGTGAAGTCGGTGGCCTTCATCGGTTTTTCCGACGCGCTCGGCGATCTCGCCTACGACTCGCTGATGAAGAGCGCGGCCGCGGCCGGCATCAAGGTGGTGGCGAACGAGCGCTATGCGCGCAGCGATTCCTCGGTGGCCGGGCAGGTGCTCAAGATCGTGGCGGCCAAGCCCGAGGCGGTGTTCGCGGGCAACTCGGGCACCCCCGGCGCGCTGCCCTACCTGGCGCTGGCCGAGCGCGGCTACAAGGGCCAGATCTACGGCACGCACGGCCTGATCAATGCCGACTTCGTGCGCGTGGGCGGCAAGTCCATCGAAGGCCTGCAGGTGCCCAGCGGCCCGGTGCTGGTGGCCGAGCAGCTCGATGCGGCCAACCCGATCCGCAAGGTGTCGATGGACTTCCGCGCGGCCTACCAGAAGGCGCACGGCGCGGCGCCGGTCGATGCCTTCTCGTCGTACACCTACGACGCCTACCTGCTGCTGGCCAACGCCGCGGCGCGCGCCAAGGGCGAGCCGGGCACGCCGGCCTATCGCACCTCGTTGCGCGACGCGATCAACGGCACCAAGGAGCTGGTCGGCACGCACGGCATCTACAACTTCAAGCCCGACAACCGCTACGGCTCGGACGAGCGCGCGGTGGTGATCGTGCGCATGGAAAAGGGCCAGTGGAAGCTGGTGCCCTGAGCGCCCGTAGCTGAAGCACCCCATGAGCCGCTACCGCGAACACCCCGAGGCGATCCGCGCGCTGGTCGAGGACCGGCGCGTGCACCGCGACGTCTACCTGAGCGAGGAGCTGTTCGCGCTCGAGCAGGAGCGCTTCTTCGCGCGCACCTGGCTGTTCGCGGGCCATGCGAGCGAGGTGCCCAAGGCCGGCGACTACCGCACGCTCGAGCTCGCGGGCCGGCCGCTGGTGATGGTGCGGCAGGCCGATGGCGCGCTGCGGGTGTTCTACAACCGCTGTGCGCACAAGGGCAGCCAGCTGGTGAGCGATGAGCGCGGCAACGCGGGCAAGTTCTTTCGCTGCCCCTACCACGCCTGGACCTACAAGCTCGACGGCGCGCCGCTCGCGCTGCCGCTGAAGTCGGGCTACGAGAACACCGGGCTCGCGCAGTGCGAGTCGGGGCGCGGCCTGTCGCCCGTGGCGGGCCTCGCGGTCTACCGTGACTTCGTGTTCGTGCGCCTTTCGCCGCAGGGTCCGAGCTTCGAGGACTATTTCGGCGGCGTGCTGCATGCCATCGACAACATGGTCGACCGCTCGCCCGAGGGCCGGCTCACGGTCGCCGGCGGCGTGCTGCGCAACATCGTCCACTGCAACTGGAAGATGTACCTCGAGAACATCAACGACACGGTGCATCCGATGTCGACGCACGAGTCGGCCACCGCCGCGGCCGAGGGCCTGTGGGCCGGCATCACGGCGGCCGAGCCCGAGGCGGCCAAGCCGATGGCGATGGAGCAGATCCTGCCCTTCGGCGCGGGCTACGACTTCTTCGACCGCATGGGCGGTCGCGTCTATCCCAACGGCCACAGCGTGCTGGGCATCCACTTCAGCATCCACTCGAACTACGCCCAGCTGCCAGGGTACGAGGCCGCGATGCGCGCCGCGCACGGCGAGGAGCGCGCCACCGAGATCCTGCAGCGTTCGCCGCAGAACTCGGTGCTGTTCCCGAGCCTCTCGGTCAAGGGCTCGCCGCAGGCGATCCGCGTGATCCGTCCGCTCGCGGCCGACCGCACGCTGATCGAGGCCTGGAGCTTCCGCGCCGAGGGCGCGCCCGAGCTGCTGCTGGAGCGCTCGATGAACTACAACCGGCTCGTGTTCTCGCCGATGTCGGTGGTGGCGCACGACGACGTGCACCTGTTCGAGAGCATGCAGAAGGGCCTGCGCGGCGAGGGCAACGAGTGGGTGAGCCTGCATCGCGACTTCGACCCGGCCGAGCTGGCCCAGGGAACGGCCGAGACCAACGGCACCAACGAGCTGCTGATGCGCAACCAGTTCCGCGCCTGGGCGAAGTTCATGGGCGAGCAGGGGGAGGGCGCATGAGCGCCGCGCCGGGCCGCCCCAAGCAAGCTCGCACCGCAGTGCGAAGCACGAAGGTACTTCAATGAACGATGCCATCGACCTCGTGGTGCGAGAGGCCGCGCTGCTCGACGCGCGCCGCTTCGACGACTGGCTCGCGCTGTACGACGCCGAGTGCCTCTACTGGGTGCCGCTGCTCGGCGCGGCGCAGGCCGATGCGCGCAGCCACAACGCCATCGCCTGCGAGGACCGGCTGCTGCTGCAGCTGCGCGTCGACCGGCTGAAGAACCCGCGCGCGCATTCGCAGCATCCCGCGAGCCATTGCCAGCATGTGCTGCAGCGCTCGGTGCCGGAGGCCGGCGAAGGCGGCGAGGCCGTGTTGCGGACCCCTTTCATCTACATCGAGGCACGCGGCGAGTCGCAAGTGCTGCTCGTCGGCAGCTACCGCCATCGACTGGTTCGCATCGAAGACGGCTGGCGCATCCGCGAGAAGCGCGTCGACCTGCTCAATCCGGGCCAGGCATTGCCGGCCATCCAGCTTTTCATCTAGTTCCCTCCCTCGTTCCACTCCCCACCTTTCCTCCAGGAGCTTCGACATGACCCGCTTGATGCAGTCCCTTCGCCACGCCGCCGTGCTCGCGCTGGCCGCCGGCCTCGGCGCCGCCGCCTTCGCGGCCGACCTCAAGGTCGGCTTGAGCGTGTCGCTGTCGGGCCCGAACTCCTCGCTGGGCGTGCCCTATGCCAAGGGCATGCAGGCCGCGCTGGCCTACAAGGGCGAGATCAGCGGCCGCAAGGTGCAGCTGATCGTGCTCGACGACGGCTCCGACCCGACCACCGCGGGCCGCAATGCGCGCAAGCTGGTGGACGAGGAGAAGGTCGACGTGCTGATGGGCACCTCGGGCGTGCCGGCCGCGATCGCGATGGCGCAGGTCGGGCGCGATGCCAAGGTGCCGATGATCGGGCTCACGCCGATCCTGCTCGACCCGGCCGAGAACGGCTGGGTGATGACGGTGGCGCAGCCGACGCAGCTGATGATCGACGCGGTGGTCGAGCGCATGAAGAAGGACGGCGTGAAGTCGGTCGGCTACATCGGCTTCTCCGACGCCTGGGGCGACCTGGTCTACACCGCGCTGATGAAGGCCGCGCCGGCCGCCGGCATCCAGGTGCTGGGCAACGAGCGCTATGCGCGCGCCGACGCCTCGGTCACGGGCCAGGTGCTGAAGCTGCTCGCGATGAAGCCCGAGGCCGTGATGACCGGCGGCGCCGGCACGCCGGGCGCGCTGCCCTTCCTCGCGCTGCAGGAGCGCGGCTTCAAGGGCAAGGTGTACGGCCAGCACGGGCTGATCAACCCCGACTTCGTGCGCGTGGTCGGTGCCGCCGGCCAGGACGCGCTGATGCCCACCGGCCCGATCATCGTCGCCGAGCAGCTGCCGGCCGACCATCCCACGCGCAAGATCGGCCTGGAGTTCCGCAGCATCTTCCAGAAGGTCAACAACGCGCCCACCAGCGACGCCTTCTCGGCCTATTCCTTCGACGGCTACCTGGTGTTCGCCGATGCGGCCGCACGCGCGCTCACGAAGGCCGAGGCCGGCACGCCCGAGTTCCGGGTCGCGCTGCGCGACGCGATCTTCAGCACCAGGGAGGTCGTGGGCACGCACGGCGTCTACAACTTCAAGCCCGGCGATCTCTACGGCGTGGACCAGCGCGCGCGCGTGATCGTCAAGCTCGACAAGGGCCAGTGGAAGCTCGCGCAGTAAGCGCGGCGCTCCCACCCTCCATCACCCCCAAAGCAAGCGAGAAGCGAGAGCGATGACGAAGCGAAGGACTGTGCAATGACCTGGGACGTGGCCCTCATCCTGGGCATCGACGGGCTGGCCAACGGGGCCATCTACCTGCTGGCCGGGCTCGGCCTGGTGTTGATCTTCTCGGTGACCCGGGTGGTCTTCGTGCCCTTCGGCGACATCGCGGCCTTCGCCGCGCTGACGCTGGCGGCCTTCGAGACCGGCAAGCTGCCGCCGACCATCGGCCTGGTGGCCGTGCTCGCGGCGCTGGCCGTGCTGACCGAGGTCGGCAGCCTGGTGCGGCGCGGCGAGGCGCGGCGCATTCCGAAGGCCGTGCTGGCCTGGGGCGTGCTGCCGCTGGTGCCCTGCGCCATCGCCTGGGCCGCGGCGAGTGCCGGCGTGCCGGCGCCGGTGCAGCTCGCGGTGTCGGTGCTGCTGGTGGTGCCGGTGGCACCGCTGCTGGCGCGCGTGGTGTTCCAGCCGATCGCCGATGCCTCGGTGCTGGTGCTGCTGATCGTCTCGCTGGCGCTGCACTTCCTGCTGTCGGGCCTGGGCCTGCTGTTCTTCGGGCCGGAAGGCTCGCGCACCAGCCCGCTGGCCTCGGGCACGCTCACGCTGGGCGACGGCTTCACCGTCAGCGGCCAGGTGATCCTGATGGTGAGCTCGGCGATCGTGCTCAGCGGCCTGTTCTTCCTGGTGTTCGAACGCACCGTGATGGGCAAGGCGCTGCGCGCCACCGCGGTCAACCGCGTCGGCGCGCGGCTGGTCGGCATCCGGCCCGCGCGCACCGCGCTGCTGGCCTACGGTTGCGCCTCGCTGCTGGCGGGGCTGATCGGCGTGCTGATCGCGCCGGTGACCACCATGTACTACGACTCGGGCTTCATCATCGGGCTCAAGGCCTTCGTGGCGGCCATCATCGGCGGGCTCGTGAGCTACCCGATGACCGCCATCGGCGCGCTGGCGGTCGGCGTGGTCGAGAGCTTCGCCTCGTTCTGGAGCGGCGCGCTCAAGGACGTGATCGTGTTCAGCCTGTTGATCCCGGTGCTGATGCTGCGCTCGTTCATGGCGCGGCACGTGGAAGAGGAAGAAGAGGAGGTGGACCAATGAGCCGCCGCCCACTGATCCTCTGCGCCGTGGTGATCGCCGCGCTGGCCGTGGTGCCGGCGCTGTTCGGCAGCTTCACGGTCTCGCTGCTCAACGACATCGGCATCGGCGCGCTGGTCGCGCTGGGACTGGTGCTGCTCACGGGCGTGGGCGGCGCCACCTCCTTCGGGCAGGCGGCCTTCGTCGGCATCGCGGCCTACGCCACGGCCTGGCTCAGCACCACGCAGGGCTATTCGCCGTGGATCGGCCTGCTGTTCGCGCTGCTGCTGACCGGCCTCTCGGCGCTGGCCATCGGGCTGCTCACGCTGCGCCTGGGCGGGCACTTCCTGCCGCTGTCGACCATCGCCTGGGGGCTGTCGATCGCCATGCTGTTCGGCAACGTCGATGCGCTGGGCCGCCACACCGGGCTGTCGAACATCCCGCCGCTGTTCATCGGCGGCTGGTCGCTGGCCGATCCGCGCGCGATGTATTACCTGATCTGGGCGATCGTCGGACTGGCCTTCCTGTTCAGCCACAACCTGCTGCGCTCGCGCCCCGGCCGCGCGATCCGCAGCCTGCGCGGCGGCGCGACCCTGCTGGCGAGCGTGGGTGCCGATGCCTACCGCGTGCGGCTGTCGCTGTTCGTGACGGCGGCGCTGTTCGCCGGGCTCGCGGGCTGGCTCTACGCGCACATGAACCGCTTCGTGAGCCCTTCGCCCTTCGACGTGCGCGCGAGCATCGAGTACCTGCTGATGGCGGTGGCCGGCGGTCTCGGCAGCCTGGTTGGCGCGCTGGTGGGCGCGGGCCTGGTGCTGGTGCTCAAGAACGGGCTGCAGGACGTGCTGCCGCTGATCACCCAGCGCGCCGGCCAGCTCGAGGCGGTGGCTTTCGCGGTGTTGTTCATCGCGCTGCTGCACTTCGCGCGCGG
>NZ_JBZAYE010001019.1:0-1752 GCF_058244205.1 Variovorax sp. 20P10.2.4 | reverse complement strand
CCGCGGGCGTGAGCCGCACCTCCTTGCTGTTGCGCTCGAACAGGCGCGCGCCCACCGTGTCCTCGAGCTGGCGGATCGCCACCGACAGCGGCGGCTGCGAGATCGAGAGCCGGCGTGCCGCGCGCCCGAAGTGCAGCTCTTCGGCGAGCACGGAGAAATAGCGCAGGTGACGCAGTTCCATGAATAGGCAAATCGAATCGAGCAAGACCCAAACGATATTAGACACGGATCGTCACGGCTTGAACAATGGCGCGAATCCAGGAGACAAGCCATGCCCGAGACGCCTGCCGCGCCTGCAGCGCCCGCCGTTCACCCCATTCCCGACCGCCACGGCCAGAACCTCTACAGCGTCGACACCGAGCTGCAGTCGCTGCTCGCGCTCTACCTGCCCGAGGACCTGCTGCGCCACCTGCGGCCGCAGCTCGAGCGCCTCGGCGGCCTCGCGGGCGGCAGGCTCGACGAGCTGGCCGGCACCGCCGACCGCAACCCGCCCACCTTGAAGCAGCGCACGCGCACCGGGCTCGACGAGCAGCAGGTGATCAAGCATCCGGCCTACGTCGAGATGGAGCGCCTCGCGCTCAGCGAATTCGGGCTGGCCGCGATCTCGCACCGCGACGAGACGCTGGGCTGGAAGGGCCGCATGCCGCCGCTCGTGAAATACGCGCTGACCTACCTGTTCGTGCAGGCCGAGTTCGGCCTGTGCTGCCCGGTCTCGATGACCGATTCGCTCACGCGCACGCTCAAGAAGTTCGGCGCGCCCGCGCTGGTGCAGAAGTACCTGCCGCGCCTGACCTCGCTCGACTTCGACGAACTCGCGCAGGGCGCGATGTTCATGACCGAGCAGGCCGCGGGCTCCGACATCGCCGCCACCGCCACGCTGGCGCGGCGCGAGGCCGACGGCAGCTGGCGCCTCACCGGCGACAAGTGGTTCTGCTCGAACCCCGACGCCGATTTCGCGATGGTGCTCGCGCGCGCCGAGGACGGCGTGGCCGGCATGAAGGGCGTGTCGCTGTTCCTGCTGCCGCGCCGGCTCGACGACGGCAGTCTCAACCGCTACCGGATCATCCGGCTCAAGGACAAGCTCGGCACGCGCTCGATGGCCAGCGGCGAGATCCGGCTCGAGGGCGCGCTCGCCTTCCTGGTCGGCGAGGAAGGCCGCGGCTTCGTGCAGATGGCCGACATGGTCAACAACTCGCGGCTGTCGAACGGCGTGCGCGCCGCGGGCCTGATGCGCCGCGCGGTGGCCGAGGCCGAGTACATCGCCGCCGAGCGCCAGGCCTTCGGCCGCACGCTCGACCGGATGCCGCTGATGCAGCGCCAGCTCGACAAGCTGCGCGTGCCCGCCGAGCAGGCACGCACCATGGTCTGCCAGACCGCGCTGGCGCTGGCGCGCTCCGACGCCGGCGAAGCCGATGCCTACGCGCTGCTGCGCATCCTTACGCCGCTCATCAAGTTCCGCGCCTGCCGCGATGCGCGCAAGGTCACGGGCGACGCGATGGAGGTGCGCGGCGGCTGCGGCTACATCGAGGAATGGAGCGATCCGCGGCTGGTGCGCGATGCCCACCTGGGCTCGATCTGGGAGGGCACCAGCAACATCGTCGCGCTCGACGTGATCCGCGCCGTCAAGCGCGAGGGCTCGCTGCCGGTGCTGCGCGCCCATTGCGAAAAGCTGATCGCCGAAGCCGAACCGGCCCCGGCCTTCGCCCAGGCGCTGCGCGATGCACTGGCGCGCGCCGCCGCGCTGGCCGAGAC
>NZ_JBZAYE010001018.1:0-1752 GCF_058244205.1 Variovorax sp. 20P10.2.4 | reverse complement strand
TGCGGGCCCAGCCCAGGATCACGGGCGGGCTCACAGCCGCTCCCATTGCGTCGTCGGCATGTCGGCCAACCGCCGCGCGAGGGCCGCGTGATCCGTCTTGCCGCTCGGCGTGCGAGGCCATGCGTCGACGAGGTAGAAGCGCCGCGGCAGCTTGAAGGGCTCGAGCCGGTCGCGGCACCAGGCCTGCAGTTCCTCGCGGGAGAGCGGTGCCGACAGCGCGAGCAAGGCCACGGCCTCCATGCCGCGCAGCGGATGCGGCAGCCCCTGGATCGACGCGGCCGCGATGGCCGGATGCCCGGCCAGCACGTTCTCGACTTCCTCGGGGAACAGGTTCTTGCCTTGCACGAGCAGCATGCGCTGCTGCCGGCCGACCAGGTGCAGGAAACCGGCCTCGTCCACATGGCCCATGTCGCGCACCGAGAGCCAGTCGCCGTCGCGCAGCACCGCGGTGCCGTCTTCCTCGGCCGTCAGCGTCACGTAGTCGCTGAACACCATGGGACTGCGCACGTAGATCAGTCCGGGCAGGGGCGGCTCGATCCTGAGTTCGACATTGGCGAAGGGCCGGCCGACCACGTCGTCGGGCAGCGCCTCGTCGCTGTCGGCCCAGGCGATGAACGAGGTTTCCGAGGCGCCATAGAACTCGATGATGCGTGCCTCGGGAAACAGCGCGCGCAGCGCGGCGGTGCGCGCGCGCGGCCACGGGGCGCCGCTGATCATCACGAGGCGCGTGCCCGTGATGGGCGCCAGGCCATGGCGTTGCGCATGCTCGAGCATCAGCAGCAGCTGGCTGGGCACGGCGACCAGGCTGCCCGCGAGACCGCGCTGCAGCGTGTCGAGCGCGGCCGCCGCCGAGAACTGGCGCTGCAGGCGCATGCCGGCGCCGGTCCACAGGCCCAGCAGCGCGCCGAACAGGAACAGCGAATGCGAGAGCCGTCCCGGCACCAGCACGGTGGTGCCGGTGGCGGGGCCGAAGCTCCGGACGCAGATCTCGAAGCTGTGGGTCCACGATCCGTGCGTGCGCCGGAAGCCCTTGGGCACGCCGGTGCTGCCCGAGGTGAAGCCGATGTAGAAGGGCGTGTTCGCGTGCGCTTCCTCGATGTCGGCGGCCGCGCCCAGGTGCTGTGCCATGCGCGCCTGCACCTTGTCCCTGATGGGCTGCGGCCAGTCGGGATCGCCGACGGCCGCGGTGCGGTTGCTCGCGAGGATCGCGAGGAAGCTCGCAAGCTGGTCGGACGGCGAGGCGCTCGCGCTGGCCCAGGCGACCGTCGGCGTGGCCGCCTCGTTCAATGCGGCAGCTTCGGCCGCCACGCGTGCCGCGAGCTCGGCGAAACTCAGTCGCGTGTGGCCATCGTCGAGCGCGAGCGCATCGGGCGTGTGCCGCGCCCACCAGGCGAGCGGCGCGTGGACGGTCCGGAAATCGGGCGCCGGGCCGGTCATCAGTCGCGATCGAGACGCCAGCTCGGAAGGCCGCGCGCCACCGTCTGCACCACCAGCGCGCAGACCACGCACTTGACGAGGTCGCCCGGCACGAAGACCAGGCTCGCGAGCGCCGCCTTCTGCAGCGGCAGGTGGGCCACCAGCGACAGCCCCGCGATGCCGAACAGGTAGACCACGACGATGCCGCCGATGAACGAGGCGGCCAGCGCCGCGACGAACAGCGCGCGTCCGCGCGCGGCGGCGAAGCGCCGCATGATCCAGCCGCAGGCGAAGGCGCCGAACAGCCAGCCCACGAGGAAGCCCGCGGAGGGCGTC
>NZ_JBZAYE010001017.1:0-1756 GCF_058244205.1 Variovorax sp. 20P10.2.4 | reverse complement strand
GATGCCACGCACCTGGTCTATGCCGCGCTCAACGAGCAGCCCGACCTGCTGCAGGGCTGGCGCGCGAGCGAGAACATCGAGCTCAACAACCGCATGCTGCGCCACACGCTCGACGCGCTCGAGGGCGCGCCCCTGCGACACGCGACGCTGCTGCAGGGCACCAAGGCCTATGGCGTGCACACGGGCCGGCCGATGCGCGTGCCCGCGCGCGAGCAGGACGCGGTGCGCGACCACGCCAACTTCTACTTCGACCAGCAGGACCTGGTGGCCGAGCGCGCGGCGCGCGCGGGCTTCGGCTGGACCGTGTTCCGGCCGCAGATCGTGCTGGGCGTGGCGACCGGCAGCGCGATGAACCCGGTGGCCGCGATCGGTGCCTACGCGGTGCTCGCGCGCGAACGCGGCCAGCCGCTGGCCTGCCCGGCCCATCCGCACCTGCTGACCGAATGCACCGACGCGCGCCTGATCGCCAAGGCCATCGAATGGGCCTGGCACGAGCCGCGCGCGCACGGCGAGGCCTTCAACATCGCCAACGGCGACGTGGTGGTCTGGGCCAGCCTGTTCGAGCGGCTGGCCGCCTTCTTCGACATGCCGCTCGGCGAAGCCACGGGCGTGCGCCTGCGCGAGGAGATGCCCGCGCAGGCCGCGCTGTGGCAGCGGATCGCGCAGCGCGAGGGCCTGCGCGAGCGCGATCTCGATGCGCTGATCGGCCTCTCGTGGCAATACGCCGAGGCGACCTGGGCCGCGCGGCGCCCGCTCGCGCTGCCGCCGCTGGTGTCCACCGTCAAGCTGCGGCAGGCCGGCTTCGGCGACTGCATCGACACCGAGCAATGCATCGTCGAGCACCTGCAGGCGATGCGCGACTTGCGCTACCTGCCCGGCTAGGCAGGCAGCGCGAGGGACTTACTCCGCCTTGATGTTGAGGCGCGTGATGAGCTCGCCCCACTTCTGGCTCTGCTGCTGCGTCACCTCGATCAGCTCGCCGGGCGTGCTCGCCTTGGCCTCGTTGCCGATCTTGTGCATCGCATCGGCGAACCGCTTCGAGGTCGTGACCTTGCGCAGCGCCGCATTGAGCTTGTCGATCACCGGCTTGGGCGTGCCGGCCGGCGCGAACACCGCATACCAGGTCTCGCCCACGATCGAGGGATAGCCGAGCTCCTTGAAGGTCGGCACCTCGGGCATCAGCGGCTGGCGATCGGCGCTGAGCACCGCGATCGCGCGGTACTTGCCCGCGTTCACGTTCGGCAGCGCGCTCGTGAGCGCCTCCACGTTCGAATCGACGATGCCGCCGATCATGTCCATGGTGGCCGGCGCCGCGCCCTTGTAGTGCACTTGCGTCATCTTCACGTCGAGGCCGGTGGCGATCAGCTCGCCCAGCAGGTGGACCATGCTGCCCTGGCCGTTGGTGGCGTTGTTGATCTTGCCGGGGTTGGCCTTGGCATAGGCCACGTACTCGGCCACCGTCTTCGCGGGGAAGTCCTTCTTCACCACGAAGGCGAAGGGCACGGTGGCGACCGCCGCCACCGGCGCGAAGTCCTCGAGCTTGTAGGGCAGCTTGTCGATCAGGTGCGGCGTGGTGGTGAAGGTGCTGCCGGCCGACAGCAGCAGCGTGTGGCCGTCCTTGGGCGCGCGCGCCACGTACGAAGCGCCGATCGCGGTCGCCGCGCCGGCCTTGTTGTCGATGATGAAGGTGCCGCCCATCGCCTCGCCGAGCTGCACCGCGAGCTGGCGCCCCACCACGTCGCTGGTGCCGCCGGGC
>NZ_JBZAYE010001016.1:0-1757 GCF_058244205.1 Variovorax sp. 20P10.2.4 | reverse complement strand
TCGGCGTGGCGGCCAACGTCTCGATCTCCAAGCTCTTCCTCGCGGCGATCGTGCCCGGCCTGCTGATCGGCGGCGCGCTGTGGGTGACCTGGGCCTGGCTGGTGCGGCACGAGAAGATCGAGCCGCCGCCGCGCCAGTCCGGCCGCCAGATCGTCGCGGCCGCGCGCGAGGCCGGCTGGGCGCTGCTGCTGCCGGTGATCATCCTGGTGGGCCTGCGCATGGGCGTGTTCACGCCCACCGAGGCGGCCGTGGTGGCCGCCGTCTACGCGCTCTTCGTGGCCACCGTGGTCTACCGCGAGCTGCGCTTTCCCGACCTCTACAAGATCTTCGTGAGCGCCGCCAAGACCAGCGCGGTCGTGATGTTCCTGATCGCCGCCGCGATGGTCAGCGCCTGGCTGATCACGGTGGCCGACCTGCCCGCCAAGGTGGTGGCGCTGCTCGAGCCCTTCATGGGCAACAAGATCGTGCTGATGATCGCGATCATGCTGCTGGTGATGGCGGTGGGCACGGCGATGGACATGACGCCGACCATCCTGATCCTCACGCCGGTGCTGATGCCGGTGGTGGTGGCGGCCGGCATCGACCCGGTCTACTTCGGCGTGATGTTCATCATCAACAACTCGATCGGGCTGATCACGCCGCCGGTGGGCGTGGTGCTCAACGTGGTGGCGGGCGTGGGCCGCATGCGCATGGACGAGGTCACGCGCGGCGTGCTGCCCTTCATGGTGGCGGAGTTCGCGATCATGTTCCTCATGGTGCTGTTCCCGCAGCTGGTGACGGTGCCCGCCAAATGGTTCGGCGGCTGATGCGCGCGCACTCCCTTCTCCCTGCACGCTGCCGGCTGCGCGCGTTGTGCGCCGCGCTCGCGCTGCTCGCTCCGCTGGCGGCGTCGGCACAGGATCCGGCGCGCGACGTGCTGCCCGAGCAGTTGCAGCCGCGCGCCTTCGTCGGGCCGACCGGCCTGGTGCGGCTGGGCCCGCGCGTGCTGTTCTCCGCCTTCCACGTGGCCACCGGACAGGAGCTCTGGAGCAGCGACGGCACCACTGCCGGCACCGTGCTGCTGAAGGACATCCGCCCCGGCTTTCGTGGCGCCTTCCCGAGCTGGCAGACGCGCTTCGGCGCGCATGTCTACTTCACCGCCACCGACGGCGAACACGGCCTCGAGCTGTGGCGCAGCGACGGCACCGCGCGCGGCACGCAGCGCGTGACCGACCTGAACCCCGGCGAGGCCGACGCCATGCCGGCCGAACTGACGGCCTGGCGCGATGCGCTGTACTTCGTCGCCAACGATGGCCGCCACGGTTTCCAGCTCTGGAAGACCGGCGGCGATGCGCGCAGCACGCAACGCGTGTCCTCGGTCGACGCGGGGCCGGGCGCGGTGGTGCGCCAGCTCACGGTGGCCGGCCCGCGGCTGTTCTTCACCGCCACCAGCCGCGCGCACGGCCACGAGCTCTGGGTCAGCGAGGGCACGCCCGAGAGCACGCGGCTGGTGAAGGACATCCGCCCGGGCGCGGAGGACAGCAACCTCGAGAACCTCGTGGCGATCGGCGACCGGCTCTGGTTCACCGCGAACGATGGCCAACATGGCATCGAGCTCTGGACCAGCGACGGCAGCGAAGCCGGCACGCGCATGGTCAAGGACATCCGGCCCGGCGAGGGCGCGTCGCGGCCCGCGCATCTCACGGCCGTGGGCGGCACGCTCTACTTCGCGGCCGAGGACGGCACGCACGGCATCGAGCTCTGGCGCAGCGACGGCA
>NZ_JBZAYE010001015.1:0-1763 GCF_058244205.1 Variovorax sp. 20P10.2.4 | reverse complement strand
AGCGCGGGCTGGCTCAACGCGCAGGCACCGCAGCAGACGCAGGCCAACGGCCGCACCACGGTCGCGATCCGCCAGACCGGCGACCGCGCCATCCTCAACTGGGAGAGCTTCAACGTCGGGCGCAACACCACGGTGGAGTTCCAGCAGCAGCCCGACTGGGCGGTGCTCAACCGCGTCAACGATCCGCAGGCGCGGCCCAGCCGCATCCAGGGCCAGATCAAGGCCGACGGCACGGTGCTGATCGCCAACCGCAACGGCGTGGTGTTCAGCGGCAGCAGCCAGGTCGACACGCGCAACCTGGTGGCGGCCGCGGCGCGCATCGGCGACGAGCAGTTCAGGAACAACGGCCTCTACAGCGCCCAGGTCAACGGCCAGCCGCAGCCGGTGTTCACCGACGCGCTGGGCAAGGTCGAGGTGCAGGCCGGCGCGCGCATCGCGACCCGGCAGCCCGTGTCGGTCACGCAGGGCGGCGGCTACGTGCTGCTGCTCGGGCACGAGGTCGAGAACGCCGGCAGCATCGCCACGCCGCGCGGGCAGGCGCAGCTCGCGGCGGGCGACAGCTTCGCGATCCGCAAGGGCGTGGGCACCGACGCCAACACCTTCTCGACCACGCGCGGCAACGAGATCGCGCCCCGGTTCGTGCCCGACAGCACGGCCGGGCTGGTGCGCAACAGCGGCCTGATCGTCGCGAGCGAGGGCGACATCACGCTGGCCGGCCGCACGGTGCGCCAGGACGGCGTGGCGCTCGCCACCACCACCGTCAACGCGCGCGGCACGGTGCACCTGCTGAACTCGGCGGCCGATGCCAAGGGGCGCGTGGCCACGGGCCGCGAGGCGGTCACGGCGGTGTTGATCGATGCGGATGATCGATTCAGCGCGCTGGACAGCCAGCGCGAGGCGCTGGTGAGCGAATCGGTCGCGCTCGACCGGCTGCGCACCATGGCCGTGCCGGGCGCCTTCGACAACCTGTCGCGGCTGCAGGACCGGCGCGATCTCTCGCGTGTCGAGGTGACGTCGGGCGGCGAGGTGCATTTCGAGGACGGTGCGCTGGTGCTCGCGACCGGCGGCCAGATCGCCGTCAGCGCGCAGCGGCGCGTGCGCGTGGGCGCGCAGGCGCGGCTGGACGTCGCGGGCGCGGTCGGCGTGAGCGTGGCGATGGAATCGAACAACGTCCAGGTCAACATCCAGGGCAACGAGCAGCGCGACGCGCCGCTCAACCGCGACACCGGCAAGCTCGCCAACGCCAATGTCTGGATCGACCGGCGCCGGCTGTCGTACGTGCCCGCCAAGCCGGGCGTGTACGACCGCGACCGCTTCTACACCGCGGGCGGCCTGCTCGAGGTCGGTGGCTACCTGGGCAACCAGCCGCACGGCATCGGCGAGTGGATGGCGCAGGGCGGCAATGTCACGCTCGTCGGCGCCGAGGTGGTGACGCAGCGCGGCTCGCAGATCAACCTGTCGGGCGGCTCGATCGACGTGCGCACCGGCTACCTGAACCAGAGCTGGCTCAAGGGCAGCGACGGACGCCTGTACCGGCTCGACCGCGCGCCCGCCGACATGGCCTTCGAGGGCGTGTACCGCGGCTTCGAGGATGCGCATGCGCGCTGGGGCAAGAAGACCACCGGCTATTTCTACAACCCGCTGATCGGTCCGCAGCGCCAGCTCGAGAACGGCTACACCGTCGGGCGCGATGCCGGCCGGCTGGTGGTGAGCGCGCCCACGGCGGTGCTCGAGGGCGACATCGAGGCCCGCGTGTTCCGCGG
>NZ_JBZAYE010001014.1:0-1764 GCF_058244205.1 Variovorax sp. 20P10.2.4 | reverse complement strand
GACAAGGGCCTGTGGACCTGCACGGCGCTCGGCTCGCGCGGGCTCAGCTTTGCCGCGCTGTGCGCCGAACTGCTGGCCGCGCAGTGGCATGGCGAGCCCTTGCCGCTGCCGGTGGCGCTGGCCAAGGCCCTCGATACGCGGCGCACCGCGCGGGCTTGAGGGCCGCTACGCGGCGTCGAGCGCGGGCAGCAGGTGGTCGATGCGCCCATCGCCGTAGCTGCGCACCACCTCCGAGATCACCACCCGGTAGCCATCGAGCCAGTTCGCCTGCGCCGCCTTGGCCTGCAGATGCGAGGGATGCGTCATCAGCGCCTGCAGCGCCTCGAGCGAGCGCCAGTAGTAGACGTTCGACACCAGCCCGTTGGCACTGTTCTCCCAGCTCTCCTCGCCCAGGTAGCCGGGCAGCGCGCGGGCGGCCTCGGCGATCGCCTGGTCGAGCCGGTGGAAGGCGTCGTCGAACTGGCGGGTGGCGAAGATGAAAGTCGATGCGTACATGGTCCTCCATGGGCGAACGGTGCGGCCACGCGGGCCGAAGGGGCGCGGATTATGCGGCAGTCCTGCCTGCCCCATCGCCGCGGAGATGTCCGGCGACACACGAACGCAGGAGAATGCCCCATGCCCAGCACCCAGTACGACATCCGCCACACCACGATCTACCGCTACAACGAGCCGGTCAGCTTCGGGCTGCACCGCGTGATGTTCCGGCCACGCGACAGCCACGACCTGCGCGTGCTGGCCACCGACCTGCAGGTGAGCCCGTCGGCCCACACGCGGCTGATCCAGGACCCGCACTCCAATTCGGTGGCGCTGGTGCAGCCGATGGGCGAAGCGACCGAGCTGCGCATCGTCTGCGCCTTCACCATCGAGACCGTGCCCGCGGCCACGCAGGACCAGCTCGCGATCGACCCGGCCGCGGAGTTCCTGCCCTTCGCCTATTCGGTGCAGGACCGGCTCGACCTCGAGCACTACCTGCGCCCGCACCACGACGACCCCGACGGCACGCTGATCCGCTGGGCCCACCAGTTCCTGCACACCGACAAGCCCAACAGCACGCGCGAGGTGCTCACGCGCATGAACGCCCACATCGGCCAGAGCCTCGAGTACCTGGCGCGCGACGAGGAAGGCACGCAGACGCCGCTCGAGACGCTGGCGCTGGGCAGCGGCAGCTGCCGCGACTACGCGCTGCTGATGATGGAGGCGGTGCGCCGCCTGGGCATCGCCACGCGCTTCGTCTCGGGCTACATCTACGACGCCGCGCTCGACAGCACGGTGCAGGCCAAGGGCGAGGCCATGACCGGCGCCGGCACCACCCACGCCTGGCTGCAGGCCTACCTGCCGGGCGCGGGCTGGGTCGCGTTCGACCCGACCAACAACCTCATGGGCAGCGGCCAGCTGATCCGCGTCGGCGTGACGCGCGACCCGGCCCAGGGCGCGCCGATCTCGGGCAGTTGGTACGGCCCGGCCGAGGCCTACGAAGGCCTCGAGGCCACGGTGACGGTCACGCGCCGGCGCAACTGAGCGCGCCGCGCATGGCACCGCTGTCGCGCAGGCGATAGCGGCTACGGGAAAGCCCCCACCGATTGCAGGGGCGGCGCCTCTACGCTGCGCCGCCGGTCCGCAAGAAAAGCACGGTCGTGCCAGCCTCATGGGCACCTCCGGACGACGGCGGCCGGCATTCCTCGCCCCAAAAACGGAGACAACGAACCATGCATTCCGCGCGCCTCAAGCTCATCGTCATCGCCGCCAGCATCGCCGCCGCTTCCT
>NZ_JBZAYE010001013.1:0-1764 GCF_058244205.1 Variovorax sp. 20P10.2.4 | reverse complement strand
CGATGCCCGCCACCAATCGGCCGATGGCGAGTTCGCGCGCGCCGTCGTCGGTGGCGCGCTGCAGGCCCTGCACCTGCAGCTTGAGCGCGGCCAGCGGCGAGCGCAGCTCGTGCGCCGCGTCGGCCACGAAGTGCTTCTGCGCCTCGAAGGCCTGCCGCACGCGGTCGAACAGCAGATTGAGTTCCTGCACCAGCGGGCGCACCTCGTCGGGCAGTTTCTCCTCGCTCACGGGCGAGAGATCGTCGGCCTGGCGCGAAGCCACCTGGGTGCGCACGCGCGCCACCGGCGCGAGCGAGCGGCTCACCACCCACCACACGACCAGCATCAGCAGCGGCGCCATCAGCGCCACCGGCGCGACGGTGCGCAGCGCCAGGGTGCCGGCCATGTGCTGGCGCGCCGCCATGTCCTGTGCCACCTGGATCACCAGCCCGCGCGTCTGCATCGAGAACACGCGGTAGGTGGTGCCGCGCGCACGCACGTCGGCGAAGCCCAGCACCGCGAGCTGCGGCAGCGCGGCCTGGTCGGCCGATTCGAAGATGCGCACGCCGTCGGCGGTCCAGACCTGCACCACGAAATCGAAGTTCTGCTCGGCGCCGCCGAGTCCGCCCACCGCCGCGCTGGGCGGCAGGCCGGCGCGCAGCGACAGCGCCATCTGCTGCATGTGGTAGTCGAAGATCTCGTCGGCCTCCTTGAGCACGGTGCGGTAGGCCACCAGCGCCTGCGCGCCGGCCGCCAGCACGATGGCCGCGAGCAGGAACCACAGCAGGCGCGCGCGCAGCGAGCCGGTCATGCGCGCGGCCAGTCCCATCACGCCCCTCACGCCGCTCACGCCTTCGGCACCATGTAGCCGACGCCGCGCACGTTGCGGATCAGCTCCGCGCCGAGCTTCTTGCGCAGGCCGTGCACGTAGACCTCGACCGCGTTGCTGCTGATCTCGTCCTTCCAGCTGTAGAGCTTCTCCTCGAGTTGCGCGCGCGAGAGCACCATGCCCGGCCGTGCCAGCAGCGGCTCGAGCACGGCCCATTCGCGCGCCGACAGCACCACCGGCTGGCCGGCCACGCTGACCTCGCGGGTGGCGGGATTGATGCTCACGCCCATGTGTTCGTAGACCGGCTCGGCACGCCCGGCCGCGCGGCGCAGCAGCGCGCGGATGCGCGCCAGCAGCTCGTCGAGGTCGTAGGGCTTGAGCACGTAGTCGTCGGCGCCGGCGTCCAGGCCCTCGATGCGCTGCTGGATCGAGTCGCGCGCGGTGGCGATCAGCACCGGCATGCGCTGCTTGCGCGCGCGCAGGTTGCGCAGCACCTCCAGGCCGTCGCGGCGCGGCACGCCAAGGTCGAGCAGCACCAGGTCGTAGTCCTGGGTGCGCAGCGCCGACTCGGCGCTGTCGCCGTCCTTGACCCAGTCGACCGCGTACTGCTCGGCACGCAGCAGGTCGAGCACGGCTTCGCCGATCATCACGTCGTCTTCGAGGAGCAGCAGTCGCATAGCGGGTTCCTGATGTTCTGGTTTGGCGGTTCGAGGCGGTGGGGTCGGGCGAAGTTCAAAGCAGCGCGCGCACCTCGCGCGCGGCCTCGAACAGCAGCGGCAGCATGTCGCGCCGCACGGCCTCCTCCTGGTAGCGCGCGCCCGACAGCACCACGTTGAGCGCGGCCACCGTGTGGCCCTGCATGTCGCGCAGCGGCACGGCCAGCGCCTGCACGCCGAGCTCGTGCTCCTCGCTCGCGAAGCAGTGGTCTTCCTTGCGCGCGCGCGTCACCAGCTGGC
>NZ_JBZAYE010001012.1:0-1767 GCF_058244205.1 Variovorax sp. 20P10.2.4 | reverse complement strand
GGGTTCGCGCCGTGTCGGCACGCGCGCGGCAATGGCCGGCGCCTCCTCGAGCACCACGTGCACGTTGGTGCCGCCGATGCCGAAGGAGCTGACACCCGCGCGGCGTGGCGCGGCGCCCTGCGGCCAGGGCCGGGCCTCGGTGTTGACGTAGAACGGACCGCTCGCGAAATCGATCTGCGGATTGGGCTGCTCGAAATGCAGGCTCGGCGGCAGCGTCGCATGCCGCAGCGCGAGTGCCGCCTTGATCAACCCGGCCACGCCGGCGGCCGCGTCGAGGTGGCCGATGTTGGTCTTGACCGAGCCGATCGCGCAACTTTGCGGCGTGGTCGCGCCGCCGCTCGCGAAGGCCTGCATCAACGCGGCCATCTCGATCGGGTCGCCGAGCGTGGTGCCGGTGCCGTGCGCCTCGACGTAGCCGATGCTGGCCGCGGGAACGTCCGCCACCATCTGCGCCGCGCGGATCGCGCTGGCCTGGCCCTGCACGCTGGGCGCGGTGAAGCCGATCTTGTCGGAGCCGTCGTTGTTGGCGGCCGTGCCCTTGATGACGGCATGGATGGTGTCGCCGTCGCGCAGTGCCTCGGCCAGCCGCTTGAGCACGACGATGCCCGCGCCGCTGCCGATGACCGTGCCCGCGGCCTTCGCATCGAAGGCGCGGCAGTGGCCGTCGGGCGAGAGGATGGCGCCGTTCTGGAAGCGGTAGCCTCCGTCCTGCAGCAGGTTGAGCCAGACACCGCCGGCCAGCGCCATGTCGCAGTCGTGGCTCAGCAGCGCCTGGCAGGCCATGTGCACCGCCACCAGCGAGGTCGAGCATTCGGTCTGCACGCTGACGGCCGGGCCGCGCAGGTCGAGCTTGTAGGCCACGCGCGTGCACAGCGAGCCCGCGGAGTTGCCGCTCATCAGGCCCAGCATGTCGGCGATGCCGGTGCCCGCGTCGACACCGAAGGCCGGCAGCAGGTGCCGCATCAGGTAGAGGTTGGGGCCGTCGCCGGCATAGACGCCGACCGAGGCACCGCCCCTGCCGGCCTGCCAGCCGGCGTGCTCGAGCGCCTCCCAGGCGCATTCGAGGAAGATGCGCTGCTGCGGATCGAGGTGCTCGGCCTCGCGCGGCGAGTAGCCGAAGAAGCCGGCATCGAACTGGTCGAAGCCTTCGAACAGCACGCCGGCCTTCACGTAGTCGGGGTCGGCCAGGGTGCGCTCGGGCACGCCGCGCGCGCGCAGCTCCTCGTCGCTGAAGACGGTGACCGACTCGACGCCGTCGCGGATGTTGCGCCAGAAGGCGTCCACGTCCGGCGCGCCCGGAAAGCGACCGGCCATGCCGACGATGGCGATCTCGAGGCCCGTGAGTTCGGGCGGCGACACGGAGTCTTGCATCAGAAGCTTCTTTCGGTGGGACGGCGGCGTTGCAGCAGGGCCGTGCGCTGGCGCTGCGCGCGCGCCTGTTCGCTGTCGTCGCTTTCGCCGGCATCGGATGGGGTCGTGCCGCCGCCCTGTTCGATGCGGCGCGCGAGCGCGCCGACGGTCGGGTACTTGAAGAGGTCGACCACCTTCAGGCCCGGGTTCAGCCGGTCTTCCATCAGCCGGTGCATGCGGATCACCAGCAGCGAATTTCCGCCGAGGTCGAAGAAGTTGTCGTTCATGCCGACCTTCTCGACCTTGAGCAGCGCGGCCCAGATCGAGGCCAGGGTCCGGGCCACGTCGCCCTGCGGCGCCTCGTAGCCCTGCGAGGCAGCGGCGACGGTCGGGGCAGGCAGCGCGCGGCGGTCGACC
>NZ_JBZAYE010001011.1:0-1771 GCF_058244205.1 Variovorax sp. 20P10.2.4 | reverse complement strand
TGGGTCAGGCCCAGCGACTCGGCGGCACGGCTCACGCTGCGCGCGCGATAGACGGCATCGAAGAGACGCAGCAGGTTGAGGTCTATGGTTTCAATATGCATGCCGTTCATATCGCTTAGCTCGCTTATTTTATTGAAGCCGGGCCGCAAGCTCCGCACACTGGCGCCCGGCGTGAATTCGCCGCCCCCGACGAAAGCGCCACCACAACGAGAAGGAGACACGACATGGCCAGACTGCGCCCGCATTCGATGTCAGCGGTGCTCGCGACCCTTGCAACCTCCCTGCTCCTCGCGGCCGGCGCCGCCTGGGCCCAGCAGCCGCCCACCGAGGAACCCGGCTGGGCCAAGGGCCGGCCCAAGAACGACGCGGCCACGCGGCTGGCGCCCGTGCCTTCGTTTCCGATCCCCACCGCGGCCGACCAGTTGCCCACCGCCAGGTTCAAGCTGCCGCCGGGCTTCAAGGTCGAGACCTGGGCCTCGGGCGTGCTCGATGCGCGCTCGCTGCGCCAGGGCGCCAAGGGCACGGTGTTCGTGAGCACGCTGTTCGTCGGCAACAAGGTCTATGCGATTGCCGAGCAGGGCGACCGCAAGCCGAAGACCATCGTCGACAAGACCGAGTTCGCCACCGGCATCGAATTCCACAAGGGCGCGCTCTACCTCGCCACGCACAAGCAGATCCAGCGCTACGACGGCATCGAGGACAAGCTCGACAACCCCGGCCAGCCGGCGGTGATCTACGACAAATTGCCCGGCGGCCAGGACCACAGCTGGCGCTACCTGCGCATCCGCGACGAGAAGCTCTACTACGCGGTCGGCGCGCCCTGCAACCTCTGCGAGCCCGACGACGCGCATGCGCGCATCTTCCGCATGAACCTCGACGGCAGCGGCATCGAGACCATCGCGCGCGGCGTGCGCAACACGGTGGGCTTCGACTTCGATCCGAAGACCGGCAACCTCTGGTTCACCGACAACGGGCGCGACTGGCTCTCCGAGGACCTGCCCAACGACGAGCTCAACGTGGTGACCAAGGCCGACCAGCACTTCGGCTATCCGTACTGCCACCAGGGCAACATCCTCGATTCGGAATTCGGCTGGGGCAAGAGCTGCGCCGACTACGCCAAGCCCGCCGCGCTGCTGGGCCCGCACGCCGCGGCGCTGGGCATGACCTTCTATCAAGGAAAGATGTTCCCGGCCAAATACCGCGGCGCGATGTTCATCGCGCGCCACGGCCCCTGGAACCGCACCACCAAGTACGCCGACATCGCGGTGGCCTGGCCCGACGGCAAGGGCGGCGCGAAGGTCGAGCCCTTCATGACCGGCTTCGTCGAGAACAACACCTACCTGGGCCGGCCGGTGGACTTCCTGGTGCTCAAGGACGGCTCGATGTTGGTGAGCGACGACCACGCGGGTGCGATCTACCGCATCAGCTACGGCGGCAAGTGAGGCGCGCCGGATGACGAGGCACACGGCGATGGCGGCAATGGTGGCGATGCTGTGGGCGCTGGCCCTGCCCGCGTTCGCGCAGGCGACCAAGGGCGCGCAGCCCAAGGCCGCGCCGGCGGCGGCATCGGGCGCCAAGGTCTATGCCGAGCGCTACGCCGCGCTGTGCGCCGCCTGCCACGGTGCCGACGGCCGCAGCGAGATGCAGGGCGTGCCCTCGCTCGCGGGCCAGCATTCGTTCTACGCGATCACGCAGCTGTTCCTGTTCCGAGAAGGCCGGCGCGCCAACGAGGCCATGACCGCGGTCGCCAAGACGATGAAGGACGAGGACC
>NZ_JBZAYE010001010.1:0-1781 GCF_058244205.1 Variovorax sp. 20P10.2.4 | reverse complement strand
GGCGGCAGCCGGGCCAGCCATTCGAGCAGCAGGTCGCGATGCCACTCGAGGCTGTGCGCGGCCTCGCGCTTGGGCTTGTCGCTCTTGCCGAAGCCGATCAGGTCGGGCACCCGCACGCGCAGCCCGGGCAGGCCCACGAGATGGCGAAAGGCATAGCCCCATTCGCCGGGGCCATGCAGGCACAGGCAGGTCGCCTCGACGGCACCGCCATCGGCCGGCCCTTCGTCGACGTAGTGCAGGCGCCAGCCGCGCTGCGACGGCAGGTCCTGCACGTGGTGCGGCGCGAAGGCGTAGTCCGCCAGCGCCTCGAAGCGCTCGGGCGGCGTGCGCAGCGCATCGTCGCGCAGCGGCTGCGCCTGCTCGCGCGCGGCCGTGCGCCGGCGCTGGAAGAAGTCCTGCAGCAGCGCCGCGCAGTCGGCCGCCAGCACCCCGCCCCGCACCTGCGTGCGGTGGTTGAGCTGGGGCAGCGCGAACAGGTCGAGCACCGAACCGGCCGCGCCGGTCTTGGGATCGGTGGCGCCATAGACCACGCGCGCAAGCCGCGCATGCAGCATCGCGCCCGCGCACATCGCGCAGGGCTCGAGCGTGACGAACAGCTCGCAGCCCTCGAGCCGGTAGTTGCGCAGCGCCTCGGCGCCGGCGCGCAGCGCATTGATCTCGGCATGGCCGCTCGGATCGTGGCCGCCCACGGGCGTGTTGCGGCCGGTGGCGATCACGCGGCCGTCCTTCACCAGCACCGCGCCCACCGGCACCTCGCCAGCCTCGGCCGCGCGCCGCGCCTCGGCCAGCGCGAGCGCCATGAAGCCGTCGTCGTTCAAGGGCTCACTCGTCATCGGGCATCTTGCGCTGCGACTGCTGCATCGCGGCATCGAGGGCCTGCTTGTACTGGTCCTGCACCTGGCGCGCCTGGTCGCGCACCGTGGCGGGCGTCGTGGCATCGCCCCCGGTCGACACCACCGGCGCGGCCGCGCCCGCGAACTGCTTCTTCGCCACCAGCGCGACGATCGCGAGCGCGACCACGAGACCGATCAGTCCGAGTCCGCGCATCTCAGGCCGCGCCCTTCGCGGGCGCCTCGGCGCCGGTCAGCCCGAGCCGCTCCATCCACACCGACAGCGCGCGCTCGTCACCCGACCCGGCCGCGTAGCGCTCGTGCATCGCCGCATGCGATTCGCGCCGGTGCTGGTTGAGCTTGATCTTGCATTGCAGCGCGGTCACGCGCAGCTCGAAGCCCACGATGCCGGCCAGCATCTTGAGCTGGAATTCCTCGCCGAGGTCGCGCCACTGCTGCGCATAGGCCGGCTCGTGCTCGCCGATCAGGCGCTTGAGCAGCGCGTCCTTGGCCGGTGCGTCCTCGACCAGCCGGGCCTCGACCGTGCAATGCACCGCGAGGTAGTTCCAGGTCGGCACGCGCGCAAGGTCAGGATAGACCTGCGGCGACAGGTAGGCATGCGGCCCGAGAAAGGTCGCGACCGCGCGCGGCCGCGCCTGCAGGTAGTGCCAGTGCGGATTGGGCTTGGCGCAGTGGGCCCACAGCACCAGCCCGCCGCCCTCGCCCGTCCTCTGCTCGGCCACCAGGGGCAGGTGCGTCACGTACGGCAGGCCGTCGTCGTCGGTCGAGATCAGGCTCGCGAACGGATGGGCGCGCATCAGCTCGAGCGCGACGGCGGGATCCTTGGCGTTGAACTGCGGGGGCATGTACATGGGACGAATCCTTGGGACGGCGAGGCCCGATTGTCCCCGAGCCGCCCGGCGCCCGCGCCCCGCGTTCTGCTTAAGGCGC